>JAHBAL020000447.1 GCA_018500105.2 Anaerolineae bacterium | reverse complement strand
GCAAAACTTTGGCTGACCTGACGACGTATTTGCTGGATTTAATCTTCGGGGATCCCTCGCTGCGCGTCGGGATGACCCATTGAGACAATAAGTTTCTCCTCCTTGCTGGACGCCGCGCCCGCTCCTGCGTCTATGTATTCGGAATGACGCGCAAAATATATGCGATTAAAGTCCATCTTGAGCATGCGGTTGGTATCAGCGGTTTCGGCGAAAATGGATTACCTATGAACCCGCAACACTTTTACGGCGCAATCGAAGCCGGTGGCACAAAAATCAATTGCGCCATCGGCAATGGCCCCGACAGCCTTGTGGCTGAAACGCGCATCCCAACCACCACACCGGCAGAGACCATCGCCGCCATCCTTGCGTTTTTTGCGGCGCACCAAACGCGCTATCCCATGCAAGCCATTGGCATCGCTTCGTTTGGGCCGGTTGATCTCAACCCGCGCTCGCCGACCTATGGCTACATCACCAGCACGCCCAAGCCGGGCTGGGCCAATGTTGATCTGCGTGGCGCGATCAAACGCGCCTTTGACGTGCCAATTGGGTTTGACACCGATGTCAATGGCGCAGCGCTTGGCGAGTATCGCTGGGGGGCGGCGCAAGGGCTAGATACATTTATCTACCTCACAGTTGGCACGGGCATTGGCGGCGGCGGCATGATTGGCGGCAAACTCATGCACGGCTTGGTGCATCCAGAAATGGGCCACATCCGCATTCCGCATGACCATCAGCGCGATCCCTTTGCTGGCGCGTGCCCGTATCACGGCGATTGTCTTGAAGGGTTGGCAACCGGCCCCGCGATGGAGAAACGTTGGGGCACACGGGCCGAATATTTGCCGCTCGATCATCCGGCATGGGATTTAGAGGCATATTACTTGGCGCTGGCAATGCACAATTTTGTGTGCATGTTGTCGCCGCAGCGCATCATCATCGGCGGGGGCGTTGGCTCGCATCCGAATATTTTGCCGCGTGTGCGCCAGCACACCCAAACGTTGCTCAATGGCTATATCAATGCCCCTGACATCACCCAACACATGGATCAATTTATCGTTGCGCCCGGTTTAGGCGATCACGCTGGGGTTTTGGGCGCAATTGCACTTGCCATTTCGGCAGAGTCGGCTAAAATTAACCTAGGTTAATTTTCTGATTAATCAAGCGCAACATGGCAAATTTACTCGCATCTCCCTCGGCTACCCCCGCGCCAAACTCGCGTTGGCAAGATTGGTTTACGGGCGAAAAGCTCGAAATGGCGTGCGTGGTCATCACTTTTGTGACCATGCTGGCTGGGTTGATCACATCTTACCAACCCGCGTGGTGGCTGATCACGACCATTTGTTATGTCATCGCCTATATCGCGGGCGGGGTTTTTGGGCTGATCGCCAGCGTCGAAGCGTTGCGCGAGGGCGCGATCGAAGTAGATTTGCTCATGATTTTGGCGGCGTTGGGCGCGGCGGTGGTGGGGCAACCGTTTGAGGGTGCAATGTTGCTGTTTTTGTTCTCGCTGTCCAATGTTTTGCAAGGCTACGCTTTGGGCAAAACCCGCGACGCCATTCGCTCGCTGATGAAATTGCGCCCGACCCAAGCCTTGGTCAAGCGGGTGGATAACGGCATGACGCGCAACGAAATGATGCCGATTGAGCAGCTAACGGTGGGCGATCACATTATCATTCGGCCGGGCGAACGTATTCCGCTCGACGGCACAGTGATGGAGGGCAGCAGCGCGTGTGACGAATCGTCCATTACGGGCGAGTCTATGCCTGTCAGCAAACGGCTAGGTGATAGCGTATTTGCGGGCACGATTAACCAAACCGGCAGCATTGATGTAAAAGTGACGCGGCTGGCGCAAGATTCGACCATCGCAAAACTCATTCGGTTGGTGGAAGAGGCGCAAAGTGAGAAGGCCGAAACTCAGCGTTTTCTCGATCGCGCCGAGCGGTATTATGCCGCTGGCGTTATTTTGTTCACCTTGTTGCTCATCATCGTGCCGATTGTGTTGTTTGCCGAGCCATTTGATAAGGCATTTTATCGCGCCATGACGGCGATGGTGGTGGCCTCGCCGTGCGCCTTGGTCATCAGCACCCCCGCCTCGATCTTGTCGGCCATTGCCAATGGGGCGCGGCGCGGCGTGTTGTTTAAAGGCGGCGCGTATTTGGAAAAAGCCGCCGATATCAACGTGGTGGCCTTTGACAAAACCGGAACCTTGACCGAAGGCAAGCCCACCGTGACCGACGTCACTGTTATTCCGCTGTTCGACCCGCCGCATCAGCACCTCATCACCCAAGACACCACCTATTTGACGGTGGAGCAAAAAATGGTGGCCCGCCAACGTGCTGTTGCATCGGCCCAGCCCGATATGCGCCACGAAGAAAATACCTTGTTATTGCTGGCGGCGGCGGTCGAGGCCAAATCTGAGCATCCGCTGGCGCTGGCGATTGTCAAAACGGCGGTAGATCGCGGGCTAAAAATCCCCGAAGTCTCGCAATTTCAATCTATTACCGGGCGCGGGGTCAAGGCGCAGGTTAGTTTTATGGGCGGGTTAAATATTGCCATCGGCAGCCCGCGCTTTTTCGATGGCCTTGAGGTGAGCAATTTGGAGCCAGCCTTGGCGGAAGTGACTCGTTTGCAAGACCAAGGCAAGACTTCGGTGATTGTGGCGAAAGAAGCCCAGCACGATGCGGGGCATAAGTATCATATTTTGGGCGTCATTGCCATTGCCGATGTGTTGCGGGCGGGCGCTGCCGACATCACGCGCCAACTCAAGTCGGTGGGGGTTGATCGCGTGGTGATGTTGACGGGCGACAACGCCCGTGTCGCCAAAGCCATCGCCCAGCAAGCCAAGGTGGATGGCTTTTATGCCGACTTGTTGCCGCAAGACAAAGTGACGCAGATCAAGCGGCTGGGGGAATTGGGCAAAGATCAGGAAACAAGGATTAAGAATTCGGGATCTAAAATCCAAAATCCAAAATCTAAAAACCCCTCGGTCGTGGCGATGGTCGGTGATGGCGTAAACGATGCGCCCGCCTTGGCTTCGGCCAGCATTGGTGTGGCGATGGGGGCGGCGGGGACTGACGTGGCGCTTGAGACCGCCGACGTGGTGCTGATGGCAAACGACTTGTCGAAAATCCCGTATGCGATTGCGCTCAGCCGCGCCGCCCGCAAAGTGGTTATTCAAAATTTGCTCTTTTCGGGCGGCGTGATTGTGGTGCTACTCATTTCGGCGCTCGGCTTTCAGTTGCCTTTGCCCATCGGCGTGATTGGTCACGAGGGCAGCACGGTGCTGGTGTGTTTGAATGGCTTGCGACTGTTGGCGTTTAATTGGAAGCCGGAGACAACTTCGAGCTAAGCCGACATCGCCTCGCGCAACGCTTCGTGGGCGGCGTCAGCCATGATGCCAACCTGCAACACTTGGGCCGCGATGTCGTGCCGAAGTGCAGCCGCGTCGGCTTCGCTGAGCGGAAATGCGTTGGCAATTTCGCCGCGAATGGCGCTGAGACGCGCTTTGATTTGCTGGCATTCTGGCAAACCCATTTGGCCTTTTTCGATGAACACTTGATGCTGGCGCAGCATTAACTCGCGGGTTTCTTTGAATGGCGGCACACGATCTGGCAACAGCACCATGCCCAATTTGCCCCACGCCTGTGCGCACGCCCGAAAAGCTGGCGCAATCTTGTGTAATGTAGGCCGATTGAGCAACACGCTGGCCTCGTCTAAAAAGTCGGCATATAGGCCATAATCACGCTCGGCGCTGCGTGTGCCGATGCCCATATTGTTGTAAGTCGAAGTTAGCCCGGCAAACATGGGCAGCCCAACCGGAAAGACTTTGGCCCAGCTTTGCTTTTCTTTGGGGGCGGTCAGCATATTGACCCAATGATAAAACCCAGCGCGGCCAAAATTTTTGGCGGCTTGCTTGACGGGTGCTTCGGTGAAACGTTTTAAACAATCCCAAATCGCCTGTTGGGTTGCTTGCGTCAATTTGTTTGGATTGGGCGCATCAAGTGTGAGTTGTCGGTATTTGTCTTTTTTGATGCGCCCGCGGGCGGCGCTTAATTCGGCAGCCGATACGCGCAGCGGCATGGCGGCACGGTCGGCGATCCATGCCACATCTTTGTCTGGCTCGTAGCCATAGACCAAAATTGGAAAACCCGCCCACATGTCATCGGCGAAGGGCAAATAGTTGTAGGGCAAACTAAACGCATCGGCCCACACAATGGCAGGGCTGCCTGCCTCGATTGTTTGCAGCAAGGTTTGCTCGGCTTTGGCGGCGTCCCTGGTTTGGCGCACATGTTGCGCCCCGCCCAGCCGCATCAACAAGGTGTCGAGCGGGTCAAAGGTGTTGCGGCTGAGCAAGGCCACATGCGGGTCGTGGCCCGCGTAGGCAAAACTAAAGTAGCCCATCAGCAAGCCGCCGCTTAGTCCCATCAGCATGGCTTCGCTATAGGCTTGGCCGGTGTGCGGCGCGACCACGCCTTTGTAGGCCAAATAGTTTTGCACGCTTCCCGTTTCCCAGTGTCGCCCGTCGAAATGACGATAATTTGTTAAGGTTGGCATCGTGCTTTTGATTCTAGGCGCTTTTGCTTGCATTTTGCCAAATTAGCGACATAGTAGCTGTCTCTTATACACATCT
>JAHBAL020000276.1 GCA_018500105.2 Anaerolineae bacterium | reverse complement strand
TAGGCGCGTTCGCCGGAGGGTAAACCCGTCCGGCTGATCAGCGAAGCCCTATCGGGCTTTTCCAATTAGGTCATGCGCTGACTTTTGAACAGCCTTAATTTTGGCTAAAAAGTGTCAAATAGCGGTCGAGATTCACGCGGCGGCGGTGGCAACCGACGCGCACGGTATTAGGGTAATTGACAACATCGCAACGACCAAGAACTCTATTCGCAAAATCCAATGCCGAAATCATACCCCTAGGTCCCATGCGGGACCTAGGGGTATTCATTTCAGCGGCAACTTGTTTTACCTTGCAGTTTTAGCAGTTCACATTTCCGGCGATTAATAAAGCGGCTTAATGCGCTTGACCAATTGCAAACACAACCCCCAAGGGTCGCGCACAAAACACGCAGCGTCGCCGCCTTGCACCGTGCCAACTTCGCCTTCGGGGGTGCAGCCAGCCGCCAACAAGGTCGCACGAGCGCTCACCACGTCATCCACTGCCAACGCCACATGTTGCGTCCACTGGCTAATTTTGCTTTGGTCGTGAATCGCGCCCGCCGGGTTGTTATAAAACTCCCATGTCAGGCGGCGCTCTTTGTCAGACACGAAATGTGGCTTTAAGCCCTCTTTTGAGGCGCGAATGATATCCATATCGAAGGTTTTGGCATACCATGCCGCCACCGCTTCGGGGTCTTGCACATTATAGGCAGTGTGTTCAAATCTCATAATAGAAATAAGTATACCGCGTCACCCCAGACGTTTAATCGCCAGCGCCGCTATTTTTTGCCCAAGCGCTAATCCTGTTGTCGAATCGAAACGCCAATGAATGCCACCATACAGCCGCGAGGTGGCCGCTTCTTTGGCGGCGCTGCGCAAATCGTCGGCACGCGCAGGCAGATAATGCGCCAATACCTCAGATGCTGCGCCCGAAAAACAGGCATGACCACTGGGATAAGCCGGAAAATTGGGCGACCCGATGGGTGTGGTGATACTAGGGTCGGCTTGTGATGGGCGAAAATACCAATAGGTGTATTTTGAATCCCAACATGCAATCCCCGCATCCATCATCGCCACATTCAGCGTCGCCATGATTTGCGCCACATGCAAGGTGCTGGTAATTTTGGCCTCGCCGATCAAATCTATAGCGATCTTGTTCCAATGTCCGGGCGGGGTGGCTGTGCTGGGGCCATCGGCCCAAAATTGGGCCACACGCAATTCTTCGGGCGTGCGGGTGTCTGATAACCGTCGCAACTCAGCCAACGCCGCCACATATTCGGCAGAACCAACTGGCGGCGGCGGCGGCAGGCGAAATTGCGCCCCCGAGGTCATGAGCCAAGGCCGCACTTTGCCCCAATGCGGGGTAATCCCCAGCGCGTTTTCAGATACAACCATCGGCGTGCTGGGTGCAGTTGAGCTGGTGATCGGCATTGCCGATTGCAATGCCACCAATTGACTGCGCCAAATCCCTTCGCCGATCGGCAAAACCCCCGAAAAACGCTCATCTGAACGGTCCCGATGTGCATATTCGTTCACCTGCTGCGCCACCAACCGCCCGATCATCTCGCCTGCTGTCAGGTCACTACGCACATTCACCCCGGCATACAACATCAACTCTTGATGTTCTTTGGCTTGCTGAATGAGGCTGGCGGATTCAGCGGGGAATAAATCGCTCAGCACCAGCGCCGACGCAGCGGCGATGGCAGCGTGTGACGAGGGATAATCAAACGCACCAGATGGCGCGCCATCTGGCCGCACCGGACCAAAAAATTCGCGGTGGTGCTCAACCGTTTGCAGTGCGTCGTATTGGGCCACGCTGAGCAGCGCATAAATGCGCGAGGCGCGGGTTGGGCCAATACTGTTGCGGGCGACTAGATTACGCGCAATATCGTTCCAGCGTTGCACCGGCGTGTTTTGCCATTGGGCAATACGCTCGTTAATTTGCGGTGTGCGTTTGGCTTGCAGGGCGTTTATTTCGGCCAGTTCGGTGCGCAATAGTGGCGACGTCAACGCAGCCGGCGCAGGCACTAAGGCCGGCTCGCTGCCAAACCGTATTTCGGGCATGACCAACATACGCGAAACCGGCTTAAGCGATTGCATAAAAAATGCGCCAACTGCGAACAGCCCCAATAAGCCAGTGATGAGCGCAGCGACGACAATGAGAGATTTGCGACCCATATTAATTGTTAATGGTTAATGGTTAATTTAGGACTTACGCGCATTAAAAACATTTCACCACAAAGAACACAAAGATCACAAAGAAAAGAAAGATTTACCAATATAAGCCTTCGAGTTCTTTGTGCGCTTTGTGGTAAAAATCAGACTTTCGTGCAAGTCCTAAATTATTGAATTAACCATTAACCATTGTATTGTTTGGGCTTATAGTCAAATGAAATTAAGGTAAATCGGACAGACCGCGCACTTGTGAAACACGGTGCATAAAATCGCCCAAATTGGCACTTTGTTGGCGCAAACGCTGCACGGCTGGGCCAATGGGGTCACGGCCTGCGGTCGCCGAGCCACCGGGTTCGGCGTTATACGCCCCATAAAACGCAAAATACGCCTGATTCAGTTTGCGAATTTGATAGCCATTGCGAACAAAAATAGCGCGGCGTTCCTCCATATATTGTTCAGCCTCAACAATTTTGCCCTCAGCCAACAACTCATCCGCCCGCAAGCGCGTCACCCGCATCTCACGATTAAAGTCAAATTTCGTCTGCGCCTCAGCGCGAGCCACGCCCAGCCCCTTAGCAGACCTGAGGTCCGAGTGCTGAGTGCTAAGCCCTGAATTTCTGCCCGCCTCATCACCGCCAATCCCTAATTCCCAAGCTTGGTTCTTAGCGCTTGACACTTGGCTCTCGGTTCTTGGCGCTTGCCCCAAAACATCTGGATAATATTTTGTCAGCACGCGCTTGCTAATTTCACGCTCGAAGATGACGGCGCTGGTTTCGTTGATGACACGCGACGTTGAGTCATTGCCATAATTGAGCGCGATGGGGGCCAAACGCCACACAAAATAGTTGTGCGCCCATTCGTGCGCCGCTACCTCGATGGCGAAACGGATAGACGCAGTTTGTGGCAACATGGTCGGATATGCCCCCAAGCCACCGATAGGCGTAATCAGCGATGACACATCGAATTGCCGATCAACATTTTGCTCTAGTCGCAACCGATCTTCGACCGTCAGCCCCGCCACAAGCGTGCGTTGGTCAATACGCTCAATTTTGTCGCGCCGCGAAATAATCATGACATCGGGCAAGCCAGTGAAGCGAAAACGCAGTGGCGGCAAAATTTGGCCGCCCAAACCAAACCCTTCCTCGCGCACAATGCTTTCGATTTGCTCTTGAAAAATGGCCTCGCACAACAATTGGCGGGCGTGCAACTGGCCTTGCAACTCGGTGCGACGTTGGCGCAATGGTTGGCTGGCGCTTTCCGCATCTTTAATATCCGGCGCGATATAAATTTTGTCAATTTCAGCCGTCAGCACATCCAGATCGTGGGTCAATTTCATTGTCTCGCGCACAAACGCCACTTGGTCAGCATCGGTCATGCCATGCTGCGGCGTAATCAATTCGTGCATCGCTTTTGCGCCCAAGGCCGCTATTTCCCAACGCAAAATGTTAAACTGATTACCCGCAACCACGCGATCAAGCGACGCATCGCGGTCGCGGATGAGCGGCACATCGAAGGTGAGACCCAGCAGCGTCATATTGACCCATATCGCATTCATCAACGCGACCCAAAACGTGCGTTTGATCATTGCCCATGTCGAGACGCTTAATAAGGCCGCAAAAAAAAGGCGTAAGCTGGCGCGAAGATTTTTCATGAACTCATTCTAATTATGCACTGAACACAAACCCTTTTTCAACACAAACCGCAATTTTCATGCGCTTAAGGCTGTTCAAAAGTCGCCTCGTCATTCCCTCGAAAGAGGGAATCCACAACGCGACAGGCACAAATCGAGTGGGTTGCGCCACTTTTTGCGGGCCTCGTTATGGATCTCCGCGTTCGCGGAGATGACGTATTAAGTGCAATGCTGACTTTTGAACAGCCTTGTCATGCGCTAACAAAAAAGGGATTCGCCTCTGAATTATTGTAAAATCTGCGCAATATCGTGTTTGCAGTCTCATCCCCAAATACGTTCAAGCGTGCCAGTTCACATTTAGAGCGTCTTGTGATAACAGAAAAGATGGAGTCGTCATCCCGATGCACAGCGAGGGATCTCTGAATCTTAAATTCGGCAACAATGTCGTCAGGCCAGCCCAAGTTTTGTCAAACCAGTGTGACACTTAGATTGGTTTAGGCAATGGGGGTCCCTCACTTCGTTTGCTCATGAACTTGGATTTATTATATATTACACTTGTCATTCCGACGAGGCACGAGGAGGAATCTTTGCATAACATACGCTACAACCGTATGTTATGCAAAGACCCCTCGCAGTTTACCCTGAGCTTGTCGAAGGGCGTCGGGGTGACAAGCTAGTTCATTTACGTTTTTGGACGTAGCGCATAAGCCTAAACGTCTTTAAATTTTGGGATGACACTTTGAATTTTGAACTTATCGGGAGATGAGCCAATAATTTTGCAATGATACGTCTACTAATAGATGCCAGACTGATGTTCTATCGCAAGGCCGGTATTTCGCAGTATACCCGTCATTTGCTACGAGCACTTGCGCCATTCGCGCAGTCAACAGATGATTCGCTCACGCTCAATATTTTGTTGGATCGGCGCGATCATGATTTAGATTGGCTGCCAACTGGCCCAAATATTCGCGTCTTACGCGCAATCACCCCAGCCCATCATCGCTACGAATGGCTCACCTTGCCGTTCGAGTTGGCACGGCTGCAATTGCGCCACCGCTTCAATTGGCTACACAGCCCCGATTTCATCACCGCACGTGGCCGATTCAAAAAACTCATCACGATCCACGATTTGTATTTTATGCAGCACCCTGAGGTAATGAGCCGCGACGGGGCGCGATATTATGGGCGGGTGGGCTGGTCGGCGATGCAGGCCGATGCCATCATTGCGGTATCCGAATTTACGCGCCACGATATTTATCGGCTGCTACCCAACATGGCCCAGCAAAAGGTGTGGGTGGTGCACGAAGCGGCTGAATTTGCCAATGACAGGGCGACGAGCAGTGATTCTACCGCGCCCTATGCCTTATTTGTCGGCACAGCCGAACCACGCAAAAACCTCATTACCCTGCTGACAGCGCTGGCCCAGTTGCGCCAACAAGGTCGTTTGCCCGCCGATTTCAAATTGGGCATTGCCGGGGCGCAAGGTTGGGCGGGCGACACGCCGCAACACATGGCCCAGATGCTGGGCGTCAGCGATGTGCTAGACATGCTGGGCGAAGTAGACCAAGCGCGATTGCACCAGCTATATTGTGGCGCACGCATGTTGCTGCTGCCCTCACATTACGAAGGCTTTGGCCTAACCGCGCTTGAGGCCATGATTCGCGGCACGCCGGTCATTTGCAGCAATGCCGGATCGCTGCCCGAAATTGTCGGCGAGGCGGCCCGATTACACGACCCGCTCGATATGGCCGCATTGTCCGAGCATATTTGGCAATTGTGGCACGATGCCGCCATTCGGCGCGATTATGCTGCGCGTGGTTTGGTGCAAGCTCAACGTTTTTCGTGGGCACGCGCCGCGCATGAAACGTTGCAAATTATGAAAAAAACGGCATAGTTTTGCCCGCTACCCACAGCAAACAGGGCAATCGCCAAGCGCGTCACAACACAATCGTAAACGTGCTGCCGCGCCCCAGCTCACTCTCGGCGCTGACACTGCCGCGATGGGCCGTGACGATGCTTTTGACAATGGCAAGCCCCAGACCGCTGCCGCCTTTGTTCAAATCGCCATGCCCGCGATAAAAACGCTCGAAAACGTGCGGCAAATCATCGGCGGCGATGCCAACCCCCGTATCACGCACAAAAAGCGTGGTCGGCGACGCCGCGCCGAGCGTTATTTGTCCACCGACAGGGGTAAATTTCAGTGCATTGTCAATCAAATTGCTCAGTACAATTTGCATACGCGCCCAGTCACAGCGCATCGTTAGCTTAGGGTTGGCAATATTAACCTGCAATTGCACCTGCTGTTGCTGCGCCCGAACCCGAAACGGGGCCAGCGCCGACTCAATCAGATCTGCAACAAGCTCATCTTTAAGATCAAGCGTAATCAGGCCCGCATCCAGCCGCGACAAATTAAGCAAATTGCCCGTAATCCATTCGAGGCGATTAATCTGGGTCTGGCTTTCGCTCAAAAATTCGTGGCGGGTGTTTGGGTCATTGGCCGCCCCATTCTGCAACAGCTCGTTGAAGGTTTTGAGCGCCGTGATGGGCGTGCGCAACTCGTGCGAAGCATCGGCAATGAAGCGCCGCAACGCATCCCGCTCCGCCGATAACGCCTGAAAGCTGCTTTCGAGCTTGGTCGCCATTTGGTTGAATTGGGTCGAAAGCTGCGAGATTTCGTCGTGTGAATTCGGCTTGGCGCTCACTAGCATCCGCGCCGATAGATCACCGTGCGACATTTGCTCAGCCGCCCCAGCCAAACGCGCCAATGGCAAGGTCAGCCCTCGGCTAACGACGATGCCGCACAGCACCGCCAAGGCCGTTGCCGCCACCGCCGCCACCGCCAAGGCATTACGCGCCGTCGTGAGCGCCTCGCCGACAAAATCGGGCGCACCACTCACCTCGACATAGCCCAACACTCGCCCAAAATCGGTAATGGGCACATTCACCGAGCGGGTCGAGGTTTTGGCGGGCTGCGCCTCGGTTTTGGCGGCATGGCTAACCGACGAATTGCCCGTATCGGGCACAAACACCAATGCGCCATCGTACGGATTGCGCCCGCGTTGCACCACCATCCGCCGCCCCTGCGGCAAAGACCGCTCGGCAGCGCGGCGGTCGCCATCCACCATAAAAACAATCATCGCGCCGCCGCCACCTTCAATGATGTTTTGCTCACGTGATGGCGTAATCCATAGCACTTGCTCTGAGGCCGTGCGCGGGTCTGAATCAGCCACCACGCGGCCTTGTGCATCTAATATACACACTTGCACATTGCCCAAAAACGCCGACGTGGTTGCCAATTGTTGCAAGGCATAGCGGTCGCTGGCGAACGAAACCGGCGATTGCAACATGCCGGTGGCTTGGCGGGCCACCGCTTGGGCGCTATTGGTCAAATATTCGTTCTCGCGCTGCGCGGCGCTGCGTTGTAACAGCCACAGCGCCAGCCCGCCCAAACTCAGCACCGTGAGCGCGGTCAATAGCACATAACTTAATACCAATCGTCGGCGCAACATAACGAATTATGAGTTATGAATTATGAGTTATGAATTATGAATTATCTTCGGAAATTCATAATTCATAACTCATAATTCATAATTCATCGTTCAAGCTACCCTTGCGGGTCCGAGGCTTGGCGCGGGCCGCCTTGGCGGATGCTGCGGCTGAAGCTAAGGCTGACGCCGAGATAGGCTTTGCTCTTGTCGTCGGGGCGTTCGCCGAGGGTGACGCTGATTTCAGTAGCGCTACTGTCGCCCGGCTTGCGGATGCTGAGCTTGGCAACGTCGCCGGGTTTGCGGGCCGCAATCGCATCGCTAACCGACTTGGGATCGGTTACTTTAACGCCATCAATCGCCTCGATGATGTTTCCACGTTTGAGGCCAGCTTTGTCGGCGGGGCTACCCGCAGTCACATCGGCCACAATCACCTGCGTGCCGCTAATGACACCGCCGGGCAAAGCGGGTATGCTTGGCAAATTAGGCCAAGGGAAGCGTGGGCCATTTTGCCCCCCGCGTGGGCCGCCGGGTTGGTTGTGCGGGCCAAACACGCCAGCCGGGACAAAATTGACACCCAAGAACGCCACGCCTTTGCGATCTGGGTTTTCGCCCAAGGTCACGGTCAATTCGGGCGTTTCGTTGCCACGCTCAACTTTCACCTTAATCACATCGCCCGGCTTGCGGGCCGCGATGAGGGCAGGCAAGGGTTGGTCGAGTTTTTTGCCGTCAATTTCGATGATGACATCGCCAGCCTTCATACCCGCTTTGGCAGCGGGGCTATCAGTGATGACTTGGCTGACGCGCACCTTGCTTTGCACCGTCATTGTGACAGGGCCGCCACGCACAATACGCACGCCATTGCCACCAAATGGGGCGATGCCAAGATAAGGTCGCCCGTTTTTGTCACCGACAGTCACCTCAATTACCTTGGTTTCGTCGCCGTGCAAAACTGTCAATTTCACCTTGTCGCCAATTTTCACGCTGCTCATGACAGTCACGACATCGCGGGAGGTTTTGATGTCGGTTTCGTTCACTTTCATCACAATATTGCCACGCTTGATGCCGGCTTTGGCGGCGGGGCTGTCTTTGTCTACCCGCACAATCACGATGCCGGGTTCGTCATCGGCTTGCGCCATGTCAGCAACGATCTCGGCAACATCAAAACCCGCAAACCCCATCGCATCGTCTGGTAAATCGCCCAAAACACCGGCAAAACTGAAAAAGGGAGGCATAGCCTCATCTTCAGCCGCCATTATTTCGACGCTGGCGGCTGGGGCGCTGGCGACGGCTGCGCTGAACTGCGGGGCCGAGCGTGCGGCTGCGCTGGCAGATTGGCTATAGCCACCGGCCAAAAATGCGCCGCCCAAGAGGGCAATGACACCTGCCCCAAGGGCAACTGGTTTAAATAAGCGTTGAATCATATAAAACGTGTCTCCTTTTATTGATATTTAGTAAAAACTTAGTCGCTGGGCTTGCTGAACCACGAAAGACACGACGCGCACTAAAATAGAATTCTCTTTCGTGTGTTTTGTGCTTTTCGTGGTTAAAATGTCCCGAGCGGCTTGCCTGCCTAAGCTTTTACAATATTCATTGATATTCCCAATACTTTGGAGGCCAAAGTCGTTTGGTTAAATCGCTTTGGCCGTTCACTCTCGTCTTCAGCATAATCAGGTGTGATTATGAAACCATGATGCCGCTGTTAAGAAATCGCAATATTTGTGTAAAACAAATCACTATACTTGCAGCATGTTGCAATTCATCGAGTTAATCGCCGTGCTTGTCATCGCCATTGCCAGCGCCATCGAGGCGCGGCGGCGCAATATGGATTTGATCGGCGCTTATGTCATCGCCTTCATTGTGGCATTGGGAGGCGGCACATTGCGCGATATGTTGCTCAATCGTCACCCGTTGTATTGGATCGAAAACCCCAGTTTCGCCTCGCTGATTTTTGCGGTGGCGCTCATTTCTTCGATCATGATGCGTATTTATCCGCAGTTGCCGCAAGAGCGATTTGTGATTGTGATGGATGCGATTGCGCTGGGGCTGTTTAGCGCCAGTGGCACAGAACATGCGCTGACACTGAATCTTGCGCCATTTATCGCCATTGTGATGGGCGTGATCACCGCCACATTTGGCGGTGTGTTGCGTGATATTTTGTTTAACCAAGTGCCCACCATTTTTATGCAGCACACGCAACTTTACGCCACATGTGCCTTTATGGGTGGATTGGCCTATTGGTGGGCGCGGCCCGATCACCCCGATGTCGCGCTGGCGACGCTGGCGAGCATTGTCGTGGCGGCGGGTTTGCGCCTGTTGGCAATGCGGTTCGATTGGCGGTTGCCGTTTTAACCCAGCTACATAAACGCCAACACTACGCCGAGCGAGATGGCGCTAAGCAGGTTGGATAGCAGCACCGATGCAGTGACGAACTCTGGCTTTACATCATTTTCGAGCGCAATGATGCTAACCAGTACGGCAGCGGGCATGCTGGCTTGCAAGATACCGACATTGCGCTCAAGCAAGGGCAAATTGAACAGCCCGACCAAGGCGAATGACAAGACCGCCCCAGTGACCAGCCGAATAACACCCGACAATACGATATCGAGATCGGGCTTGGGGATGCCCGCCGCCGCCAATTGCGCCCCAAGCGTGATGAGCATGATGGGGATAAGCGCTGGTGTGAGCAACTCGGCAGGCCGCGTAATGAGCGGCGGCAAAACAATGTCAAAATAGTTGATGATCAGCGCAGGCGGCAAGGCCAACAAGGCGGGCGTTTTCACCACTTTCAGCGCGGCCTGCACGGGGTTGCCGCCCTTCATCAATTGTGCAATCGCTACACATACCACAAATCCCAGCACCATATTTGCCAAAAAGTAGACCGTGCCGGGAATGAGCGCCTCTTTGCCTTGGGCAAATTGGCTGATGGGCAAGCCAAAATTGCCGACATTGCCAAACACGGCGATCATGGCATAGGCTGCGATCATTGAGCGGGGGCGGTTGAGCAATTTGGCAATCAACATGGCAAGCGCCATCGAGATCAAGTAAGTGAGTGTAATAAAGCCGATCATGCGGGCGGTGAGTTGCGCCTCGAGTTTGGCGCTGCCCAAAATGGTGAGCACGAAGGCGGGTGAAATGATGTAATACGCCACCCGCGACAGGGTGCGTGCCTCTAGCCCCAGCCTCGGGGCGGCATAGTAACCCAGCGCCAGCAATAAAAATACAGGGCCAAGCACGTTTAGGAAGATGGAGATGAAACCTGACATGATAGAAGTAGAAAGTGCTAAGTGCTAAGTGCTAAGTATTTCCCACTTAGCACTTAGCACTTGAGACTTAGGACTCAGAGGTATGTGGGGCGGGAACCCAATTGCGGAAGCCGGTGCTGAAGATGAGCAGGCCGAGTGAGATGGTAAGCATAAGAATGCCATTGACGCGGATGGCGGTGAGGGGGCCGAGGACGTTGCCGAGCCAACCGACCATTAACGCGCCGATGGGTTGGGCCGCCGAAGCGATCATTTGCGAGGCCCCGCTCAACCGCGCCCGCATATTGGGTGGCGAAAGCACTTGGGTAAGCGAGGCGACATTGGTGAGCACAACCGGAATATTAACGCTATAGAGGAAAATTCCCAAGATGGTGAGGGCGGGCGTGGTGAACGATGAGGTGATGATGAGCCAAATCCCCGACCAAATTAAGGTGAAAGAAAGCCCTAATCCAGCGCGTTGCATTCGTTGCAATTGCGGAGCGACCACAAGCGCACCCAATAGCGCCCCCGCCCCCGAAGCCGCGAACATGTTGCCGACCAACTCAGGGCCGCCGCGCAAAACCTGATCTGCAATCGGCGCAGCCAATTGCAAACTGGAAAAAATAAACAACATCACCAACAAACGGCATAACAACAGATCAAGCATTCGTGGCGAATGTCGCATGTAAATTAGCGATTCTTTGAAATCGGCCAGCGGGTTCGGTTTTGCGCTAGATTGGCGTTTTTGTTGTGCCCGCACCATAATCAGGCTGGCAATGACGGCGAGAAAGCTCAGGCCATTGAGCGCAAAGGCAGTGGCTGTGCCAAGCAAGGCCACCACTTGCCCGGCGATGGCCGGCCCGACCAACCGCGCAGTTTCGATCACCATGCCATAAATGGTGTAGGCTGAGCGAATTTCGGACATGCCGCTCAGGTCGCCAATAAACGCCGATTGGGCGGGGATGGTGAATGACGAAACGATGCCGAGCAAACCGGCCAGCACCAGCACCGGCCAAACCGAACGCACATCAAAGATCACCAATAGCGCCAGCGAAAACGCCAGCAACATATCAATTATTTGGGTGATGATGAGCAGTTTTCGCCGGTCAACTCGGTCTGCCAACGAACTGGTGATCGGCCCGATGAAGACCATCGGCAAAAACGCCAAGGCTCCGGCGACACCGATCAAGCGTGAATCGTGCGAAAGGTCCCAGATCAGCCATTGCTGGGCCACTTGCTGCATGAACGTTCCGATGAGTGAGATGCCTTGCCCAGCGAAGTAAAGACTAAAGTTGCGATTTTTGAGTGGGGCGAAGGTTTGGGCAAATGTGCCGTTGGGTTGTGCCATAGAGCCGATTGTACCGATGATAGAAAGTTGTGTTTTTTTGAGACACATTTGCTAAAGATGAATTGTATGCTGTATTCATACTAAAAAAAGGAAAAATAACATGAACACAAAAATATTTAAACGCGCCGCTTGCAGCTTGCTAGGCGCAACACTTTCGATGCTTAGCCTGATGCCACAATCGGCCCAAGCATGGGTATTACCGGCTGGGGCCGACCATTTTGTCGTAGATACAGCTTCGGATGACCCAGACAAAGACATCAACAACATTAAATGTGAGACCGTGACAGGCAAATGTAGTTTGCGGGCGGCCATTATGCAGGCCAATGCCTTTGGAGTCGGGCAAATTCGGTTTGCCAGCAATGTGGCCATGATTAAGCCACAAAGCGCCTTGCCTGTGATTACGGCCAAGATTGATATCGACGGCAAACGCGACCTGAACGGTCAAATTCACTTGGGGCCGATTCTTACGCATATCAATGCCATTAATGTGTCATCTGGCCCAACCTTGGTCATTAAAGGCAATAACAGCAAGGTTAAAAATATGCGTATTTCGTCTAGCCCAGCCAATGCCGCCGATCTGGAAGTCGGTTTTGGCACTGGTATGGACATTCGTGATAATTGGTTGGGCATGGTCAAAGGCAATTGCGTTGAGTCGGTAGATGTGTTTCGTCAAGGGGGATATGGGGTGCGGGTGCTTGGGGCGGTTTTTGCGTGGCAAGGTCAACCCTCCGTTGTGATTGAAAATAATGTGATTGGTTGTCATAAAGAGGCCGGTATTCATATTCACGGCAGCGATGTGCAAGTGATTGGGAACAGCATCGGGGCTTACACCTCGCCAATTAACCCCAATGCTGCGGCCAATGTAGTGCCCAATAATCATGGGGTGCAGGTTGTGGGGCCAAATGTGCCAAACACACTCATCCGCAATAACTGGATTGCCGGCAATAAAAATGCTGGGGTGTTATTCACCGATGCGGTATTTGCCGCCAAAATAAAAGGTAACGTGATTGGCACAACCTCGGCGGGTGACGCAGTTTTGGCAAATGGCGCTGTTGGAGTGCACATTATCGGCGGCGGCGACAATGTCATCGGCGGGCTTACTATCGAAGACCGTAACCTAATCTCTGGGAATGGCGTTAGCGGCATTTATTTGCAACATTCAGTTTATAACAGTATCTTAGGCAACTATATTGGGGTTGATCGCTTTGGACAACAAAAACTGGGCAATGCTAGCACTGGCATCTACACAAATGGCGGCGAGGGCAATATGATTGGTTGCACCCAAGCTTGTCAGTCATTTAAAGCCAATTTGATTGGCGGTAATGGGAGCCAAGGCATTTGGTTGCATAAAGGTAGCAAACACCGCGTGGTAGGCAACCGTATCGGGATCAGCTATACCGGTGGCGACCAAATCTCACCCATCAACTTGGGCAATGGTGAACAGGGGCTTTATGTGACAGAAAGCACTGATATCAAAATTGGGTTGGCTGGGCATGGCAATGTCTTTGGGTTTAATGGCGGGCTAGCGATTGAGGTGTCGCCCGAATGCATAAACACGACGCAGGTTGATAACCTTGTAGTGAATTGAGTTGGGTTGAAGTAGCGAAAAATGCCCATCCCCCCTATCGCCAGCTAAACAAGCGCGGCGATAGGGGGGATGGGCATAAATGCTTTATAAGCACCTTAAATGACCGGCTGCACTTTGCAAATGTTGGTTGTGCCGACGCCACGACCAAGCGGCACGCCCGACACAATCACGATCCGGTCGCCAGACTTTGCAAAACCGTTTTCCTTGACAATGCGGGCCGCATTCTCAAATGCCTGATCAACATCGCCCATAAACTCAACCGAGATCGGTTTGGCATCCCAGATAAAGGCGCTGTATTTGTAGGCGCGTTGGGCGGCGGCCAAGGCAATGATGGGCACAGAAGGACGATGACGCGAAATCATGCGGGCGCTGAGGCCTGAATGGGTCATGCACACAATCGCCGCTGCCTTAACATCGCCCGCAACATCTACTGCCGCGTGGGTGATGGCTTCGGTCACTTCATCGGGGCCGCTCACATTCAGGCTATCCACCTTCTTCAAACGCCACTTGCGGCGATCTTTGGCGGCGACTTTGTCCTCTTCGCGCTCGGCGTGGGTGGCAATCGCTTGCATCATTTGAATCGCCTCGACCGGATAAGTGCCGGTGGCGGTTTCGGCGCTCAGCATCACCGCGTCTGTGCCATCAAGCACCGCATTTGCCACGTCGGTGGCTTCGGCGCGGGTTGGGGTTGGCGATTCGACCATGCTTTGCAGCATTTGGGTGGCGGTGATGACCGGAATGCCCGCTCGACCGCACGCACGAATGATGCGTTTTTGATAAAACGGCACTTCTTGTGGCAATGCCTCGACACCCAAATCGCCACGCGCCACCATGACCACATCGGTCACCTTGAGAATGGCGGCCAAGTCGGTCACGGCTTCGGGCTTTTCGATCTTGGCGACAACCAAAGGTTGGTCAGCCTTGTTGGGCACATACACATTGATCAAAGCACGCAGCTCGCGCAAGTCATCGGCGGTGCGCACAAACGACAGCGCCACCGCATCAATGCCAATTTGCAGCATAAATTTAAGGTCTTCGCGGTCTTTGTCGCTCATTGACGACACCGAGATTTTGCTGCCGGGCAGGCTGACCCCTTTGCGGGGCAACAATGTGCCCCCCGCTGTGACGATACAACGGGCGACGTCACTGCCAACATCCACGACGCGCAACATTAACACGCCATCGTCAATTAACACCCGCATCCCCGGCTGCATGGCGTGAATTAACTCTGGGTGCGGCAATGGAATTTGATCGGCGGCGAGTTTGGCGCTACACGACAAGCTAATCACCTCGCCGTTGATCAATTTCACCCCTTCTTTGGGCAAATTGCCCACCCGAAATTTGGGGCCTTGCAAGTCGCCCATCACGGCGACATAAGCATTTTCTTCCCGCGCCATCCGGCGCACCAACTCCAAACGACGCTTGTGATCGTCGTGACTTCCGTGCGAAAAGTTAAGCCGCGCCACACTCATCCCGGCGCGGATCATCTGCCGCAATACATCTTCGTTTTCACTGGCTGGACCAATGGTAGCTACAATTTTCGTTCGCATAATCGCCCTATTCTAAGCCTATATTCAATCAAACACAAGGCTTTTTCCTTAATATTGTCATTTAGACGCTAAGTATAACCTCAAAAACGCAGCCCCACACGCCAGCGGTCGCGTGTGTTATCAATCTCTTACACTTGGCGCGTAAAATACCCGCTGTGCAAAATCTCACCCGCGAAACCTCGACCGCAGCAGCCAATGCGGAATTAATCGCCAATTGCCAATATAAAGCCAGTGGAGAAACCACCCTGCGCTGTGCCAAATGTGAACGCCCATTGATGGTGAAAGATGCAGTGCGCACGCCCACCGGCTACGTTTGCCCATATTTTGTCAAAGGACGGGTGGCGACGTTTTATAACGCTGGCCCGCAGCACTATCTCATTGCAGCGTTGGTGGCGTTGGTGGGCGGGGCCGTGACCGGCTTTATTTTGCAAATCATGAGCGGAATCCCGTTTATCGCCATTATTCTGACGTTGGCAGCCGCGCCTGCCATTGGCACAAAGCTGGGCGATGTGATTGGACGTGCGATCAAACCCGCACGCGGGCAATACATTTGGCTGGTCGCGGCCATCGCCATCGTCATCGGCGGCGCCTATTTTGCGATTTTGCCCGGTTTGTTGGGCCTCTTTCGCTTTTCACTGGCGGCCATTTTCGACCTCATCCCGGCAGTTGGTTTGGCAGTGATGGTGGGTGCGGTTATTCGGCGATTGCGTTTGTAATGCCAACGCTGGTATAGTTACCAGCCTATGACCGCATCTGAACGCCAAACCCTGATCGAAAAGATCGCCCAATTACCCGACCAAGTGGCCCAACTGGTTGCATCGCTCACGCCAGCCCAACTCGTCGCCCGCCCGCTCATGCCCGAATGGAGCGTGGCGCAAAATGTGCATCATTTGGTTGATTCGCACATAAACAGCTATGTGCGTTGCAAATTAATTGCCACCGAGCATCGCCCGCCGCTCAAGCCATATGACCAAGACGCATGGGCCGCTTTTTCCGACGCCAGTGACGCCGATATCAGCGGGCCACTCAGCTTGCTGAGGCATTTGCACCAACGCTGGGCCTATTTTTTCCGCACCTTGCCCGATGACGCATGGGCGCGGGTAGGATTGCATCCCGACAATGGCGAAATGTCGCTCAACCGCATTTTGCGGGGGTATGTGCAACACGGCGAAGATCATCTGGCTCAAATGCAGCGCACCATTTCGGCGTTGTAAATCTTTGCTCGCGCAGGTGCAAAATCAGCCATGCGTGGGCTGGTGCGATTGCCAATGCAGCAGGGTCGAAGGGGCAACGCCAAACGCATTGCCCGGATCAAAGCCTTGCAATTTGAGCAAAACCGCCATCAGCGCATAGTGGTGAATAGTGTGCTCGATAAGCGCCTGAAGTTCGCGCGAGACCGACGAATGCCCCATGACGCCGCGCCCGCTGTCGTTCACCTTCACTTGCAGCGGCGCATTGTCGGGCAGCATGGGCAATTGGCGTAACCGCTGGGCGATTGCCTCAATTTTGGCGTCGGCGTAGTGGCGATCATGCTCAATTTGCGGGTCGCGCTGCCGAGCATCATAATCTACACCGCCATTGGGCAGCCCAGCCAAAAAGGCGTGATAAAAATCGAGGCAATGCCGCAAATGCGTGCCTACCCCGGCCTGAAATGCCGGTCTTGGAAAATAGGTAAATTGCGCATCATTCAATTTCGGCAACAACTGTTGAGCCTGCCCCAACAACATGATATTAGCATCTATTAAGGATTGAAACATAGAAGTTTTGGAATGAGTGAATGAGTGAATGGGTGAATGGGCGAATGATAATATTCGTGCATTCACTCATTCACTCATTCACCCATTCACCCATTTCTTAATGCCCCGTCGCCTTGAGCCAAGCTGGGCCTTGGGCGTAGTCAAGCGAGGCATCTTGGGCGGCAGATGGGATGAAAATTTGGTTGATTTCGGCGTGGAGCCGCTTGGCAAGACGTTTACGGTCACCATCATATACCGGCGCAGCACCAAAATGCACATCCGCCTCGACATAGGGCAAGGCAAACAGACCAAGCAAGTGGTCAAGAAAAGTCATATCGCCCCACCAGCACACATTAAGATGCGCAGGCCGGGCGGGGGCGGGCGAGCGATAGCTTAGGCTGGCATAGCTGACCGGCAACCCCAAGCGAACCACTGGCTCGAATAGCGGCGAATAAAACGGCAGCACACGCTGACCCGGCGAACTGGTTCCTTCGGGAAACAAGACCACCCCTTGCCCGTCTTGTATGGCGCTTCGCATGACCTCACCCGTGCGCGACACATCGGCAATATTGGCGCGGTCGAGAAAAATGATGCCAATGCGACGCGCCATCGCGCCCAACAAAGGCCATGTTGCCACTTGTTGTTTTGCCACCAAGGTGCAATTGACCTGCGCCGCAATGACGATGACATCGAGGTAGCTCAGATGATTGGTAACGAGCAAGAACGGCGGCTTTGGCAGCGGGCCGCGCTGGCTTACTCGCAGGCCAATCACGCGGCACATTAGCCGCGCCCATGTGCCAAACGCCCAATTGCGCCAAGCCAACCGCCGCTGGTGAGCATGTAAGCATACAAGCTGGCCTGCTGACCAAATGAGGTAAACCCCGACGGTGACGGCAAGAAAAGCGATGAGGCGGAGAACGATGCGGAGCTTGCTCATGGGTTTAGTTTAGCGGGTTTTGGCGCAACAGTTGCGATGCGCCGACGAAAAACTTTTGGGCATCTGGGTGCATGTCGTGGCGATCAAACCACACCAAATAGTCAATGGTTTTAAATTGTTGATCGAGGGCGGGCGGGCCAAGCGCCTTGGCCCCCATGCGCAAACAAGCGCGAAACAATTTGGGCACGGTGGCGGCGCTGGGCTGCGGGCAAAAATGCGAATCGTAGCAAGCAAAATCGGGGCGCGGCAACACATGCAGGCTTGGGTGAATGGCGTTTTGCTCGCGCAAAATTGCCATCACCTGTGCCCCGTCGTTTGGGTCTTGGCTGGTGAGCGAGCAGCAGCCAAAAAGATAATCTTTGTCGAGCGCGGTCATGTAAACAGCGATGCCTTGCCACAACAAAAACAACACTTGCGGCACACGATGCGCTTTGGCAATACAAGCGCGGCCCAACTCCACCGCCCGATTGAGCATGGCGGGCGGCAGCGTAGACAGATCAAATTCACCATTTGAATAAAACCCGTGCGCCTGCGCCGCCATTTCTGCCACTTGCAAACGATAAGTTCCGATCACGTCGTTGCTTGGCATATGTTGAATGATGAGGTGGTGGCAAGTCGCGTCAAATTCATCTTCATCGCGCCCCAGCACATAGCTTTCGGCCAAGCCCTCGCCTAGTTCCAAATTGAACACATTAAAACGCAACAATTGGGCGCGGCGCACGTCGCTTTCGGTTTGGGCAAAACGCAAAACATAGTCTCCCATCTGCACGTCGAGCGATGGCAGGCGAAAAAGGATAGGTTGAGAAGATCGCGTGTTTATCATATAAATTATCTGTTGGACGCACCAATGCCCGCGAAAATTACATCAAGAAAATCGGCAGTGGTGTCGCTTCGCTCAACCACCGCCGAGCGATTAGAGGTCAATGTTTGCATTGCAGTATCACTGTTGCAACGATGCAAATTTCATGGATAGTGTTTTGCGTTTTCGCCGATAACATTCGTGTTAGGGCTTGGCCCCTAGGGCTGATGTGCTTAGAACTGCAAAATGGCATGATATGCACGCAAAACCTTATATCGCACCCCATCGTCGCCATTTACACCACAACGCAGCCAAGGTTTTGCAATTAAACAAACCCAATTTAGACAAACAGTCTGCGTAAAGCAACAGATAGGTAAAGCACAATGGTCAATCTTCCGATGGTTATCCCCAATCTCTCCCATTTTTGGCTCAATTTCAGCAGCGTCAATGCCCATAGCAGCGATTTTGCACAGCAATTGTTGGCGGGGTTGACGTTTTTGGGGGTATTACCATTAATGATTTCGATCAGCTTGCCCCAGCTTTTTCGACGCGGCGCACGCCCCGAATTTGTGCGTTACACCCAAGGGCGTTTGGGTATCGCATTTGTGCGCGAGATGCAAACCAGCGCCGATAATGCCGCCCTCTTGCAACTCGAAGTGCATGTGCCCGGCCATCAGCCCTATTACGCCAGCGCAACCCTCACCCTTGCCGCCGATGCCCTCGCCAAAGTGCAACCCGGCGCGATGCTCAGTGTGCTTGCCAACAGCAATGATGTCAATTTATTCAAGATCATGCTGTAGCCAAAATTGAAATTTTCGGGCATAATCGCCCCCGATGAAATTAATCGGACTAACTGGCAATATCGCAACCGGCAAAAGCGAAGTCTGCCGAATTTTGCGCCAACAAGGCGCAACCGTAATAGACGCTGACCAAGTTGCCCGCGATATTGTCGCCAAAGGCCAGCCAGCGCTGGCGCAAATTGCCCAAACATTTGGCGAATCGGTATTGTTGCCCAGCGGCGAGCTAAACCGCAAGCGCATGGGCGATATTGTGTTTAACGACCCCGTCAAATTGCGCCAACTCGAAGCCATCACGCATCCTGCGGCGCGGGCTGAATTGTGGCGGCGCACGGCCTTGGCGTTTCGCAGCGCCAGCTCGCTGCAACACCTCGTCGTCATCGAGGTCATCCGGCTGTTTGAGGGTGGCTACGCCAGCGATTGTGACGAAGTGTGGGTGACCCATTGCTCCCCCGACCAGCAAATCGCTCGCCTCATGCAATCTCGAGGCTTCACTGAGTCCGAAGCTCGCACTCGCGTCAACGCCCAAACCCCACAAGCCGACAAAGTCGCCAAAGCCAACGTCGTCATTGACACCTCAGTTGACCTAGAAACCACGCGGCGGCAGTTAGAAAAATTAATGAGTGAATGGCTGAATGAGTGAATGAGTGAATGAGTAAATGAGTGAATGAATGAATGAATTTTGGCCTTCATCTGTCATTCACTCATTCACTCATCCACTCATTTCATCCACTCATCCACTCATTCGCTCATTCACTCATTCATCTTATATGATTATCGGTCTCATCGGTTATCCCGTATCCCACAGCTTATCGGCGGTGATGCACAACGCCGCATTTGCCCACATTGGCTGGCACGATTGGCGTTATGAATTGTGGAACACGCCACACGACGAATTGCCCGCCCGCATGGCGGCGCTCTGCGAGCGCGGCGACCTTGGCGGATGCAATGTCACCATTCCACACAAGCAAAATGTTGTGCCTTATTTAAACGCAGTTAGCCCACACGCCCAAGCTGTCGGCGCGGTCAATACCATCATTAAACGCGATGGCAAGCTATATGGCGACAACACCGATTGGCGCGGCTGGCTGACCGACTTGCGTTTGCACGGCTATTCGCCCGATGCCAACACGCACGCGGTTGTGCTAGGCGCGGGCGGCGCGGCGCGAGCCGTTGTGTATGCGCTTGTGCAATGCCACAGTCGCATCACCCTCATCAACCGCAACCCGCAGCGGGCACAGCAATTGGCCGACACCATCGGCGCAACACAGCCCGTCACCGTCTCGGCATCCCTTGCCAACGTGCCGATTGGCGACATCAATTTGGTGGTCAATTGCACCAGCGTCGGCATGTCGCCGAACGACAACGACAGCCCTTGGCCGCGCCATTTACCCTACCCCAAAGCTGCCACACTTTACGATTTGGTGTATAAGCCACGCATCACAGCGCTGATGAAGCAAGCGGCTGCGGCGGGTGCGCCCGTTGTTGATGGTCTCGGTATGCTGATCGAGCAAGGTGCTGCCGCCTTCGAGCTATGGACTGGCGTCCCTGCGACTGAGGTTTCGGGCGTGATGAGGAAGGCGTTGCGCTAACAAGATGACAAGGTAACAAGGTGACAAGGTGAGGGGGTGACAAGTCACCCTGTCACCCCCTCACCTTGTCATGATGCGTTGATACTTTGATCTAAATAAAGCCTTGCGGCGCAAGCACAACCACCAATCGCAAAATTAGACCGCCTAGCAGAATGAGCAAAGCCGTGCCGATGGTGAGTGAATTGCTGGCGTGGGCGCCGGCAAAGGCGGGTTTCCATTGCAACAGCAACGGAATGAGCAACCCAACCAACAACGTGCCACCCAACAACAAGCCCATAGTCAGGGGTTTGAGATACGGCGCAGCCGAGCCACCCAGCGTCACCAACATCAGCACCAGCGCCGCGATCTCGACGATGATGGCGAAATTGTCGGCACGTTTGAGGCTGCTCCATGCTTCGCCCGCCATCTTCTCGTTACGCGCTGCCAAAAGCAGCGCAATGGCGGCCAAGCCAGTAGAGACGCCCGACGCGACGAACAATGCGCCAATCAACGGTGAATCCTTCCACGCGGGGTAATGGGTGGTGGCAAGCAAGGCCGCCGTATAGCCGGCTAACAACAAGCCAAACACACAACCCAACGCGCTGACCACACGACCAATTGTGCCGCTGGTGAGTGTGCGCACCAAATTGGCGATCCCGCCCTTCAGTGTGCCACCATCCACCATCAGCCGCAAAAAGTGAACAAAAGCCAGCCCGCTAAACACCAGCACGATATACGAACCAATGCTAATGGGCGAGTGAATCTTGGGCGTGGGCATCATCGCCTTAATGTTGATGACCATGTGCAAGAAGCGCTCTGGAACACCAAGATCGAGGATGAGGCACACCGCGCAGATGAGCGAAGCGGGAAAAGCGATGAGCCAGCCAGCGCGAGTGATCGCGCGCCCGCTGCCATGCCGAATCAGATCGAGCAAGCAAGCGATGAAATACGCCCCGCCTGCCAATCCGCCGACAAAAAAGTAAGCCACAATCCAGCCTTCCCAGTAGGGCGAATGTAAAGCACTGTGCATGATTTATCGCTTACGCGCCTCCATTTTCTCGTTTGCCCCGCGATTGCGGAACGCCACCAACGCGCCCAAGCCGAGGATGAGCGAGGTGATGGCCCCCGCGATTGAGGCCGGCAAGCCGGTTTTTTGCGGCAAGGTCGGGTTTTTGGGCTGATTGTATTTTTCTGGCTCATCGAGCAACAGATAAAACACATTGAGACCCCCCAAACGCCCGTCGTCTTGACCATAAAGCTGGGCTTTGTTAAAGCCTTGCTTTTTGAGCAATTCGACGCGGGTGCGGGCCTGAGCCGCCAGTTTATCCACATCGCCAAACACAATCGAGTCGGTCGGGCAGGCTTTGGCACATGCGGTCTCTAATCCGTTATGAACGCGATCATCGCACAAAGTGCATTTATTCACGCGCCCCGTCTTTTTGTTATAGCTAATGACATCAAACGGACAAGCCGGAATACAGTTGCGGCAGCCGTTGCATACGTCTTGTTGCACCACCACATTGCCGAGGTCGGTGCGGATGAGGGCTTGGGTCGGGCATACTTCGAGACAACCCGCTTCGTTGCAATGCTTGCACGAGTCGCTCATCATATACCACGCCATATTGCCTTGGGTCACCGAGCCAGTCTCGACAAAGCGCACTTGCCGCCAGTTGGTGGCCGACATGCCGCCGGTGTTGTCATACGACATACCCGTAAAGTTGGTGGCGCGTAATTGCCCACCCGCATCTTTTGTAAAGTGATCTGGCTCGCCTTCCAATCCGTTCCATTCTTTGCACGCCACTTGACACGCCTTGCAGCCGATGCAAATCGAGGTATCTACAAACATTCCTTTTGCCATATTTCTCCTGTTAAAGTTAAAAGTGCTAAGTGCTAAGTGCTAAGTTTTCAATACTTAGCACTTAGCACTTAGCACTTTTAACTCTCAAGCATTCTCCACCTCGCCCAAGAATGGGCTATGCTGGACGTCGGCCAGTGCCATTTCGCTGTCCATATCCATTGCCACGCGCTCGGCAAAAATGTCGGGGGCTTGCTTGCTGCGGCGACCTTTGCGCAGGTTGCCGCTAAACACTTTGCCTTCGTGAATGGTGGTATTGGGATCGCCAATCATCGCCACCACATCGTTCGCCGAGTCGCCACTGGCCAAGCCTTGCTTGCCCCAGTGCCAAGGCATACCCACCTCATGCACCACTTTGCCGTCAATGTTATATGGCTTGAGGCGTTTGGTCACCAAGGCGCGGCCTTCGACCTCGCCGCGTTTGGTCTCGACCACCACAAACTCACCGTTAGCCACCCCCTTTTCTTTCGCCAATTCTTCGCTGATTTCGATGAAGAATTCAGGCATCAATTCGGCCAACCAAGGCAACCAGCGGCTCATGCCACCCGCCAAGTAATGCTCGGTGACGCGATAGGTGCTGATGATCATCGGGTATTTCGCCGCGTCAGCCTCCTCGTGATACCGATTGCCCTTCACATCCCACATCCGCGCCAACGGGTTGCGTTGTTGCTTATACATGGGGTTCTTCACCGGGCTTTCGACCGGCTCATACTGCGTCGGCAACGGCCCGTCAATGGTTCCGCCCGGCGCAAACAGCCAAAACTTGCCGTCTTGGCGCATAATCGCGGGTGATGTGCCATCATGGAACGCCAAGCCCAAACCTTTCGGGTTGGCTTTGGCAGTCGGGGCCTTGGTTACGGGGAAGTCAATCGCGTCACCGAAGGCATTCACCCATTGACCCAAAATTGGGTTACCGTTGGCATCTTTCGTGCCAGTGTCACGGGTTGCGTCCCAATAGGTAAACTTCTTCTTCTCACTCCAAGGTTTGCCGGCCCCGTCAGCGCTGGCGCGGCTATACATAATGTGACGATTGGCGGGCCAAGAGAAGCCCCAGCCCGGCGAAACATAATTGTCGCCCTTACGCGCTGCCGCCAAATTGCGCCCTTCTGCCGGATACACACCTGAATAAATCCATGCCCCGCAGGCGGTTGTGCCGTCGTCTCTGAGCGCAGTGAAACCAGCCACCAACTTTTTGTCTGCCCAAGTAAAGCCGTTGACTTCCTTCAAAATCTTGTCGGCGCTTGGCTCATCCAAAATCTTCCAGCCGTGTGCCTTTTGCTCGGCCTCGTCCAAATAATCCCAATACAGATTCTTGATCGCCCAATCACGCGGGTTGGTGCTGCTGGCATACATCTTCTTCAGCCGTGCGCCCAAGTGATAGCTAAACCACAAGTCGGTGCGCGCATCGCCCGGCGGGTCTACGGCTTTCTCGTGCTTTTGCAACAAACGCGAGGTGTTGGTAAATGTGCCATCGCCTTCGGCCACGTGTGCGGCAGGCAAGAAGATCACTTCGGTTTGAATGTCTTTCGGATTGACGCCCGGACGCTTCCAGAAGGCGGCGGTTTCGGTGTCGAAATAATCGCGCACCACCAACCACTTCAGCTTGCCCATCGCTTGGCGCTGAAATTCAGAGTTTTGCCCGCCGACGGCTGGGTTTTGCCCAATCGCCAACATGCCCTCAACGCCGCCTTGCTGCATCGCCACAAAGGTCGGCATATGTGAGTGGTCAGCCGTCAACTTCGGCAGGCTGTTATAGCCATACTCGTTTTCGGCGGTAGCGGCATCGCCAAACCACGCTTTGAGCATACTAATGACAAAGGCGGGCGTGTTGCTCCAGAAACTGGTGGTATGGCTTTCGGTCAAGATGTAATCCTTCAGCGTGGCGTGGTTGCGCCGCGCATCCGAATTTGCCAAATAGCCATTCCACGAGTGATACAGCGTCGAAATGTCGGTGCTGCCTTGGATGGTGGCATGACCGCGCAACGCCAAAATGCCTGAGCCGGGCCGGCCCATATTGCCCAGCAACGCCTGCACAATGCCCGATGCACGAATAATCTGCACGCCAAAGCTGTGCTGCGCCCAGCCCACCGAATAAACGATACAGCCGGTCTTGTCACGCCCAGAATTCTCAAACATCGTCTCGCACGTCTTCAAGAATAGATCTTTGGGCGTGCCGGTGGTCTTTTCGATCATCTCAGGCGTGTAGCGGGCATAGTGACGCTTGAGAATTTGATACACACAGTTCGGGTCTTGCCAAGTTGGATCGGTCTTGGGTGTGCCCGGCACACGGGCGGTCAACATTTCGGCATAGGTTTTTTCCTCGCCGGTGACCTTGTTTTGCGCCTCGTCGCGCTGATATTGCCACGAGGCCGAGCTATAACTCTTACCGTCTTGGGCTAAGCCCGAAAATACGCCGTCGAGTTCATCCGCGCCCTTGTAATCTTTGCTCACAATCGTGCTCATGTTGGTGAACAATGAGACATATTCGCGATGAAATTCGCTGTTGAGCCATTTCGGGTTATTGAGCAGCCAATTGACCATGCCGCCCAAAAACGCAATATCGCCACCGGCTCGAATCGGCACATATTGATCGGCCATGGCGCTGGTGCGCGTAAAGCGCGGGTCAACGTGAATGAGCTTGGCGCCCTTTTCTTTGCCTTTGATTACCCAACGAAAGGCGACGGGATGGCATTCTGCCATGTTCGAACCCATGATCATGATCGCGTCTGAATTGACCAAATCACGGGCAAAAGTGGTGGCCGCACCGCGACCAAAGGTAGTCCCCAGACCGGGGACGGATGCGCTATGTCATATCCGCGCTTGGTTTTCGATGGCGACCAAGCCCGCCGCACGCATCACTTTTTGGTGAATGTAGTTCCATTCATCGTCAATGGTGGCCCCGCCCAACGAGAAAATGGCTTGGGTGTGATTGACTACCTTTTCGGTATCGCCAATCTTAACCTTTTCGACAAATGTCCTGTCGCGGGTTTCTTTGAACAACGTTGCCACACGATCCATCGCGGCTTCCAGCGAAATGTCTTCCCATTTGTCTGAGCCGGGCTTGCGGATTTTAGCCTTGGTCTCGCGCAATGGGTTGACCGCCAACTGATAGGTGGCTGCGCCTTTGGGGCAGAGTGTGCCTTCGTTGATCGGGCTGTCGTAGTTGCCTTGGATATCAATGATTTTGCCTTCAGCGACCGTGACAATTTGCCCGCATCCAACCGAGCAATACGGACATAGGCTTGGCACTTCTTTGCCGCTTTTGAGCAGTGCAGGCTTGCTATAGGTGCTGGCATTGGCAATACCCAGCCCAGCCGCTTCGGCTGCGGCGGCCCCCCCTAGCGCCTTTGCCGACAATTTGAGAAATTGCCGACGTGAAACAGTGTTTTTCACTAGAACTTCCTCCTGTGAGTGTATGAGTGCTTCTCTTATGGCTTAAGAGGCGTTAATACGCCGCCCAAATCATCATAAGATATAGACGAAGTTTAATCGTATTTTCAGTTTTGTAAAGGGAGATATCGTTTGTTTTAAGGCAAAACTAATCAGATTATTTTGCGCAGACGCCAATTTGATGGCGTAGGGGCATGGCATGCCCCTGCGCCATGCGCTTAAAAAATCTTCAGCGTCGGGTCGGCCTTAAATTGTGGAATGACAACCGGTTTGGGGATTTCGGCGACGCGCTTGACGACGCGCTCGGCCACCGACTTGAGCGCCGCCCCCGCTGGGCTGTCTGGTTGCCCAATTACCACCGGCACGCCAGCATCACCACCGCTGCGCACCAAGCCATTGAGCGGCACTTGTGCCAACAACGGAATCTTCATGCGAGTCGCCAATTTTGTGCCGCCGCCTTCACCAAACACATAATCGCGGCTGCCATCGGGCAATTGGTAATAGCTCATGTTTTCGACCAGCCCGATGATCGGCACATCCAATTGTTTGAACATTTCGGCGCTTTTCACCACGTCGGCCAAGGCGACTTCTTGCGGGGTGGTCACCAGCACCGCCCCGTGCAACGGCAATGATTGCAGCAGCGTCAATTGCACATCACCCGTGCCGGGCGGCAAATCAATGATTAAATAATCGAGCTGGCCCCACAATACATCGCGCAGCAATTGGCGCACGGCTTGGTGCAACATCGGCCCGCGCCAAATCACCGGCACATCCGATGGCACAAGCAGTCCCATTGACATCACAGTGAGGTTGTGGGCTTGTGGCGGGTAAACTTTGTCGCCGAAGGCCAACGGCTGCTCGTTGGGCACACCCAGCATCATCGGCACGTTTGGCCCGTGAATGTCACCATCGAGGATGCCGACCCGATGCCCCAATTGCGCCAACCCAGCCGCCAAATTGACCGACACCGTGCTTTTGCCCACGCCGCCTTTGCCGCTCGCCACCACCACAAAATGCTTAATGTCGAGATTTTCAAGCTGCGTGGTATCACGCAGCACCGAGCGTGGGCTGGTCTCGAAACTAATGCGCACGTCTTTAACGCCAGCCAATGCGCCCACCACTTTTCGGGCGCGGCGCTCAATCGGCACTTGCAGCGGGCTGCCGGCCTCACGCAGCATAATGCTAAAGCTCACCACACCGTCCCGCGCCGCAATGTCTTTCACCATGCCGAGCGAAATCAGGTCGCGGTTAACCTCTGGTTCTAATACGGTTGCCAGCGCCTTTTGCACATCATCAACGGTCAGTGGCGCTTGTGCCGGGGTTTTCTTAAAAAGGTTTCTTAGTTGCATTATTTGGGAATTACAAATGATGAATTATGAATTATGAATTATGAATTATGAATGATAGGTGATGAGTAACGAGTAATGAGTAATGAGTAATGAGTAATGAATTTCAATTCAACTCATAATTCATAATTCATAGTTCATCACTCATCATTCATAATTCATAGTTCATCACTCATCATTCATAATTTCCATGAAAGCCTTGTCGCCGCGCCTCGACATCGAAGTGCCCACACAGCAAATCTTCGACTTGCAAAAGCTCGGTGGCAATGGGGTCAAAGTTGGTGATAAATTTATTGTAAGATTGGCAACGATTGCAGGTTTGGGCAAAATATTTCTCGGCGTCGTCGCCTTCGCCGCTAATGCGGCCCAATTGGTGATGGTCATCACAGCCACAGCTCATACATTGCAAACGCGGGTAACGCCAACGACAGCCGCACATGCCACAAATCAAATGGCGTTCGCTCTCTTTGCCAGCAATTTCGCTAAAAATAGCGATCGCGCCGCAGATGGGGCACAAACCGCGTTGCCAGAATGAGGTGTCGAGCGCACTTAAGCCATTTGCCCATGCGCGAAAAGCCGGGCGCAAACTGTTTTGCGCCAACATCGTCAACAACCCCATATCAAGTTGATGCGCATGGGCCATTGCAGTCAATGCGTCACGGTCACCGCTTAAAATTGCGCCATACGCCTCACCGAGATCGAGCTTGCCTTGCTTGACCACTTGCCGCAATTGGCCCGCCGCCATGCGCCTCAATGCATTCGCATCGCTATTTTCAATGTGCGTCATGACCTTGGCGACATCGGGTTTGCCACGTTTAAACAGCCCCGACAAGAGCGATTTGCCCACGCTGCCAGCGGCTGGCGCGGCTGTGAAGGCGGCTGGCGACTTCAAATTTTCGATCACCTCGCACAACTGCACAAACAAAGCGGCATAGGCATCAATATCGAGCGGCAAATCTTCATCTACCAAGACCGGCATCCCGGCCGCCAATTTCGCTTCGGCATAAGCAAGGTCAATGTCTAACGGCTCGATGGCTTGCGTCGCTACTCGCAAAATGGGAATGCAGCCGCGATAAAACTCGGCAATTTCGGCGGCTTGTGGGCCACGCTTGGCGAGCAGATCAATTCGGCGCACAAACGGCGCAAGGTTCGGGTCAATGGCAGGAGCGGCGGCTTTATTCGCCATATTCACCTCGCATCAAGGCGGCAGATTGGCGCAGGCTGCGCAATTGCTGCACCGTGTTTTGCGCCGTCTCGCCGCCAAGGTCAATCAGGCTGGCGGTTTCATGTTGCAAATGGCTCAACATGCCGTGCAAAGCCGCAATTTGCAGCGGGTCGTCCAATTCTTGCCAAATATTGTCTTGTTTGGCGCGGTCAAGCCATAGCGCCAAGCGCTCCATCGTTTGCAGCGCATCCTCGATGCTGCGGTCATATTTGCGTGAGCCGGGCACGAAGCGTTGCCCTTGTCCATCTACGTGTGCCATATACTTAATTGGTCTGTTCAAAATTGCCGACTTTTGAACAGCGTTGTTTTGTTAAAGTTCGCCCCGCATAATTTTAATGGTTGACGTTACCGTCAACAAGTCATCGTCAAAAGCGCCATGAGTGTGTGCTGAAGACAGTGGACCACCGCTAAGATGCCATGCATTTAGTTGATTAAGCAGAGATTTAAGCGCTGCGTCTTGCTCTATCCACTTTGCCATGCCCAGAATAGGTGTGTCTTGGACGGGTTCAAAGGCTTTGGAGACTAAATAAAGAATTGAACCTTGATACCCCAAATCTCCAATCAATGACATTTTCTCAGCCAACTCTTGTTGATCGGGCAAAGTAAAGAGAGAGAATCTTTCGACGCTGTTGCCTAGATAAGGCTGATAGCATGTTGTGAATACTTCATTGGTGCAGCCCGGTGCCCATAAATTAACTGTCTTGAGTTTAAGCCCAAAGCCTCCTTGCCCACGCATTTGGCCTGTGGATATGAACCCTGAGGCGGCAATAAGCTGGGTGAGTGGTGCGTGAAATACACCACCCGCGCTGTGACCTGTTAGATGCAATTCAAGTGGTGTATTGTTCAAAATCTTATCTGCTAACTCAGCAATTAGCAGTCGTGCCCCGCCTTGCGGATGAATTGTGGCGTGACTAGCATTGTGCTTCATTTGCAGCCATGTCTTGTGTCTAAGGGCGCTGGCTAATCTCTCAGATGTTTGATTAATTTTTGCCTGAAGATTAGCTTCAAAGCTTTCAAACCCCAGCCATGATCTGATATCTCGCCGAACGGCTGACCGAAACGTGCTCCAAGGATCACTGTGCCAAACAAAGAAGAATGGATAAATTTCAGCGTCTAAAAATGTCTTTAGCTGCTTGTCAGCCCATTTCACGGCGTCTGCTTCACTCACCACGCCACCATGGGCATATAGCATCACACGCTTTTTATGCCAAGTCCGAGTAGACTCAAGCATATGCTTGATTTTTGTATTAATATCATCTGGCGTTGTGGCAAACTTACCTTTCTCGATCAGTTTTCCATCATTGCCGAGGCTGATAAGATGGTTAGATAAGGCGTGATAGCGCAAGTTAGTCATAACAAATCTAGCTATCCTCCCCCGCTTTTCGAGAGATAACTTTTAAGGGTAGAAAATGACTACAAAAAAGCCAGTTATCAAACATATCATCTAGCTGCTCTTTTGATGGCTGGTCATCAAAGGGACCTGAGACAACCCTTCCATAAGTGCTGACATCAAATAATGTGCCAGATTGACATTTAAGATACAGGCTAGTCATCTGTTCTGATCGCACAGACATGAAAAAATGGATAATCTTATTGTCTTGGGTATCCGCACAAATATAAACGATGGATATGCAGTCGTGATGGGCGGCTTGGCGAATAAAGCTTAAATCAAGCTCTTCCGCCTCTTTATGAGGGATACAGTCTTCGAGATATGAAAATAACGGAGGGCGGTCAACCAACTCATCTGCTGTGGTTACCGATACTGGCCCGGGGTCGGACGAGAGCGCATAGAGTTCACAGCCAATAGCCGTCATTTTTTGGCGTTCTTCATCTGTCTTAACATTAAAAAAAGCCGTAACACCAATTTGAAACCAGCGACATAATTTAATCTCAATTTTTTCGCGTGTTTCATTCGGCTTCCCTTTGGCTTGCGCCAAAACACGGTGGGCTTCACGATCATATGGCATTTCCGTTATGTTGTCCCTGACAAAAGGAATGCTAGGTATAGAAACGGATAACGTTTGTAAGGTTTGCTTGGCTTCTTCAATGCCTTGCCAATAGGTGTATGGCTCACCCTCGCAAATTGCATATTCAAAAGCCATATTTGCATATCTGAGGGCTTCTTCTTGATTGTTTTGAAGACAATAAATCCTGGCCAGCGCATTACAAGTTGCTGCTTTCTGAAGTATAGAAATATTAGTTTTTTCAAACTCAAAGAGTGATTTTTCAATTGCTTTATTGACTTCTGCAGTATCGGATAAATGTTGACAAATTTCAGCTTTTAATGCCCACAAGTTTGAGCAATTTATGCCCTTGCCTGACAAGGTGTTTAACCCTAACTCGGCGATTTTTTTTGCATCTGCAAATTCATTGTTTATCAACTTATACTGTGCTTGGAGCAAGTAATACCCTAAGTGATATTTAGCACGAGGAATTTTTTCTAGGTGTTTAAAGAATTCGGCAGGGTCAGCCCCTGATCGTAGGGCTAACCGAATGCGTGCATATAAGTAAACGGTGTTATTTGCTTGGTATGAAGCAATTTTTACGTTTTTAGATGCTATTTCAGCTAGCAAGTTAAGTAGGTTATTAATCTCGCTTGTTTGCCCTATGGTGATCATTAAGTCTAGCTTCCAAGAGTATACCTTTGCTAGTAAATCATCATTTTTAATCTTTTTTGCGCCATCAATGGCGATATTTAAAATATAATCTACCTCTCTTAGTCGTCCGTTCCCTGCCAAATAATATGCGTACCAGCTTAGTGTATAAATCAAGCTGGCGGCGTCTTCTGCTTGGAATCGCCATTGCAGGTTGAGTAAAATAAACTTATCAAAATTAGCTTGATCATTAAGCATGGCATAACATGCTAGCACGGCATTTAATATAGATAACTGATTGCTTTGGTCAGCGAGTAGTTTAAGCTGTCGCAAATCATTTTCAATAAAGGGATTGAGGTACGAAAGACTTGTGATATAGTCGGCTGACTCAAATAGGGCATCGTCTATGAGATTGATATATACCGAAGCCGCGCTATCATATTGACCTGACTCAAGGTATCCTCTATACTCTATAGCAAAATTTTGCAGTTCACGTTTGTCAGTTCTGTCAACAGGTCGCTGAGATAATTTGTCTAATAGGTGTGAACGTGCTTCAGATACAATTTTTTTGTCAAACAACCCATTTTCGTCGGTAATATATGCTCGAACCAATGGATGTAAGTCATATACAAATTGTGAATCAATTTCAGTGATATCTATTAATCCTCTATCACCAAGATCTTTTAAGCTGTCGTTTAATCGTGTTATCCCAGCCACATAGGCCGGCTGCTTTTTCTGCGCTTGATAAACTGCACTTCTGCGAGTTATTGCTTGGTTGCGTTGTGAGAGGCGTTGTTTGAAATTACGTTCCTGTGATGAATATACTTCGATACTGTTATTCGAAGAAAGCATTTGATAGGTTAAATTGTGATGATGCTTTATTACAGTGGTGTTTTTGTTTAGCCTATAAGCCTGAGGGTGGCGCTGCTGCTCTGCCTGCTGTCGAGAGCCGAGCGGGTTGGGAATGAGATTCGGAATCGCTGGTAAATCCCTAGAACTCGGTTTGGGGGGTAAAAATGGGTTTATGTTATGTAAAAGCATTGTTGCGTCTATGGCTTCGCCAAACACTGCTAATAATGCAAGTGTTAATTTACTATCAGGCGCAAGACCTTGCGTTACATAGTTGAGGACTTCCGTTACTTGCTTATATTGATCAACTTCAGATAGGTTCAATTTATATCCTTCATCCAAATACCACTTGTCAAAATTGCCCGGGCCAAAAGGGTAATGGGCGACTAAACCAGCAATTGACTTGATAATAACTGGGTGATTACCAAATTTGTTGAAATAAGCAACCATATCTTTAACCTCTACTCGTTTGATGCCGGCGGATTTAGCAAAATTGACAGCATCTTCTGATCTTAGTCCATCTAATTTATGAATTGTAATACCGGGTAAATATCCTTGGTAAGTTCCCTCAAAAACCGTGGGGATTAATCGTGAGCTGATTAAAATTTTAGACTGTGAGCAACCAATGAGTTGTAATAAGAAGGAGTCGTGTTCTGATTCAACACAGCATCTGTGCTCCTTTAAATCTTGTTTTTTTGTGATAGCATCTTCCGTAAGTTGCGCATAATGAATATCTTGGTAAGCGCGTAATATTCGTTCAAGACCGTCAATGATGATAAGAAATTTTCGCTCCTTTAGTAAATTGCGTAAACTCTCTGCAGCTGATGAGTTAGATCTTTTTTCGTGCTTTAAATTTTCAAAGGATTTATTTTCTACGAAAGCAAGGGCATGATTAACAAAAAAATCTAAATTACCGCCTTTGTCATAAAAACTAAACCAGAAGATGCCTTCAAAATCCATCTTGTTTTGAACATGCTTTTTTACCCATTCCCAACATAAGGCTGTTTTACCCATCCCCCCCATAGAATGAATAATCATGATTGGATCCTCTGATCTGACCCAGTCATTTAGGGCTGTAAGGCTATGATCGCGTCCATGAAATTTATTTTGGAGGGTATAGTCTCGCGGGGCTGACCGAAACCTATTCGATTTCGTATTAGAATTGGTAGTTGTTTTTCGAAATTTGCCTATTGCTTCCTTAAGGCGATGATTGTCTGAATATGTTTTATCAACTTCAGTGATTAACTGCTCCAAACGATTTTGCTTAATTGCTTCTTCAATAATTACATGCCATGCGCTAGTTGGTGCGGCGGATAATTCAAGATGGATTAAGTTGATTCCAGCGGTTTGGGCTACTTGCTTCGCTAACTTAGTCTCACTGTAAAGATACGCAAAAACATCTCGCAGATCAGTGTGTATTGATAACCAGTCCATATTGGTGAATCGTTGATTTGGCTTATCTCAAACCTTACTTGTTTTATCTTTGTAAAATTTAAGTTTGTCCAGAGTGCCCCCAAATGTTGATCTTTGACAGTAAAAATATGCAAAGTAATTTTCTTGTCTATGGAAAACAGCAAGAACCTTATAAATTCAAATGTGGCCGCGATTTCCGCACCTCGCGCACCAAATCTCCATACCAACCACGGCGTTCGCAATAAAGTATCAAGTTCAGAGCAGTTTGACCAAAATTTGAGCCACCTAATATTGCTGGTGTAATCACCGCGTCAAAACCATATCTTTTATTTAACTCCCCACTAAAATCCACCAGAAATTCATTGAAGTCGTCTTGTAGATTTGCGATAATAAATATACGTAAAACGGTTCGGTCTGGCAACGCGACTGGCGGTGGCTGCGGAGGTAGAACTGTTCCTAAACTTGCTTTCCAAGCATTTACAGCTGACTTGAATTGTTGGTTCTCGCCATAGGTTCGACTAACTTCAGTGATTAAGCCCTCAACTCGGTTTTGCTTAACAGCTTCCTCGACAATTGCTTGCCATACATTAATAATTGCATCTTGCAAATTGACGTGGAGCAAACTAACCCCCGATTGGGTTGCAATGGTGCGTGCTGAATTGGTTGATGAATAAAGGTATGCAAATACATTACGCAATTCATTCAATTCTGAAGTCCAGTTCATGATGTTTTCCTTTGTTATAGTAAGCCTTTTGTTGTTAACCCATCAACGACCGCGTTGATGTGAATTCCTTGGTTATATGCAAATTTTCGTGAACTATTGTTTGATTTTACCTCTCCCCAATGATGAAGTGCGATCAGTTTCCAGTTCTGATCAAAAACCGGTGAACCTGATGACCCCGGCAACGTATCTGTAAGATAACGCACTCGATTTGCTTTTTTAGAGGCAATCGTTGTGTTATGAAAAAACGAAATTTGTTTAGGCAAACCACTGGGGTGTTGGATGATAAAGGTGTACTCATTTTCTTTAGGGCCACTATCCAGCTTTTTTAGGGGAATCGTGCCGAATTCACTGGTATCGCCCTTTACCTTTACTGCGGTCCAATCATCCCCTGTTTGTTTATCTGAGGTGGCAAACCCTTGATCAGGGGCTAATTGAAACCGTTTCACTTTGTTTTGATCCACATACCCCGTTATATCCCCTTGATAGTTAAATTCGATAATTGCTTTTTGGGCTTCTTGTGAATTTGCAATGACGTGGTTATTCGTGAGCAATAGACCATTTTGGATCATAAATCCTGTTGCAGGCCCACCATCACCACGCGTTATTTTGCATACACTTTGAGCCATTTGCCAACCAGTTAGCAACGTTTGAATTGGTAACAATGTTTGTTGTGTACTTGTAAGGACCTCATAATCGCCTTCAACAAAATCTTGAGCCACATCACAAACAGATTCGAGGCCATTAATTGTTACTGCACTGGCTTGAGATAAATCATGGTTGCTGGCATAGCGCAAAATGCTATCTCCTGCATAATCTTGTGCTGCGCGTGCTGCCAATTGGCTAAGTTTACTTTGCTTAATGGCTTCATCAACTATCGAAAACCATCGCGTAGCAGGAGATCCCTCATAATCAACAAGTGAGGAATTCATAGTGGATTGTTTGACAATTTGCATTGCCATTTTTTCAGTAGGGTAGTAACCTGCCAAAGTGATGCTAAGTTGAGTAAGTGCTGAGTTCCAAGTCATTTTTTAAGTATGCCATATTTTTTTACAATTCACATTGATTTTATTGACAGTTATCTTAATTTTTGAGGTGATATGTTTTATCTGCGTTGCTGACGTGTAGGGAATTGCCTCATTCTGCCCACGCCCCCAAACTTTCGCGCTCGACAACGTAGCCAGCGTCACGCAGGGCTTGCAAAACCGCACTGCCGTGCTGTTGATCGCGCACCTCCAGCACCAATTCTAGCCCTACCTTGCCGAGTGGGGCCAGCCACAAAGCGCGACGATGAAAAATATCAATAATATTGGCCCCGTTGGCCGCCACCAATTGAATAAGCGGCGACAGCGAACCGGGCCGATCCACCATCGCCAACTTGACCAGCATATAGCGCCCGTCGCGCACCATCACTTGCTCGATCACCCGCGATAGCAAATTACCGTCAATATTGCCACCCGCCAACACCGCGCACGCCACGTCGTTGGCTCGCAACAACACCTTGTTTGCCAACAACGCCGCCACACTGGTCGCACCGGCCCCTTCCACCACCAAGCGATTGTGCTGCACACAATGCGCGATCCCCTGTGCAATCTCGTCGTCTGTCACTTCTACCACGTCATCCACCAGTTCATTAATAATGGCAAAGGTCATGTCGCCGGGCCGTTTGACGGCGATGCCATCGGCAATGGTTTGGGCGCTGGGCACGGTGATGGGTGCACCGCTGTTGAGCGATTGGCGCACCGGCGCACAACCCGCCGCCTGCACGCCGATGACACGCAGATTTGGTTTGATGGCTTTGGCCGCGATGGCGATGCCGCTGATGAGGCCGCCGCCACCAATTGGCACAACCAACACTGTGCAATCAGGCAGCGCCGCCAAAATTTCTAGGCCAATCGTGCCTTGGCCCGCAATCACGCCAGCATCATCGAACGGATGCACGATGACCAGTCCTTGTTCTTGCGCCAGCGTGTGGGCATAGGCTCTGGCATCGTCGAAGGTTGCGCCGTGCAGCACCACATTTGCGCCGTGCGCCTTGGTGTTATTCACCTTGGTCAAGGGCGCAAATTGGGGCATGACAATGGTGGCAGGCACGCCAAACAATTTGGCCCCCAACGCCAGACCTTGGGCATGATTGCCCGCCGATGGCGCGATGACGCCGCGTTGGCGCTCGTCGGCATTCAATTGGCGCACACGGTTATAGGCCCCACGAATTTTGAACGAACCGCTGCGCTGCAAACACTCGGCCTTCAAGTAAACATGGCTGTGTTTGTCACGGCTCAGGCGTTCGTCGTGAAGAATGGGTGTGTTGTGGGCGATGGTTTGCAGCGCAATTTGGGCAGCGCGAATGTCGTCGAGGTTAGGTTTCATGGGTTGAGTGCTTTGCAATTCTACGATCGGGGATAAACCACATGAGCGCCACCAACACAATTAACCCCAAGGCAGCCCAAGGGGCAACAAATGCCAACGGGATTGCAGCGGTGTAAAAGATTAATGATAGTAGCCCTTTGCGATCTTTGCCAACAGCCATAACGAGCGGCGAATCGGGGGCATGAATGCCAACCAAAACCCGCACCAAAATGTAATACGCCACCCCAGCTAACCAGCATACTGCGCCATAAAACGCAATTGGCACAGCGTGCAAACCCGATTCACCCAACCACGAAGTGACAAAAGGGATGAGTGAAAGCCAAAACAACAAATGTAAATTGGCCCATAGCACCCGACCATTGATATGTTTGACCACTTGAAAAAGATGGTGATGATTGTTCCAATAAATACCTACAAAGATAAAACTTAACAGATAGGCCAAAAATACCGGCAGTGTTGGCAAGATATCACTCAACTCGTGTCCATGTGGGGTTTTTAACTCCAACACCATGATCGTAATAATGATGGCGATGACGCCATCGCTAAACGCTTCTAATCGTCCTTTGCTCATAGGTGATATTGTATAGCCATCCAAAATGTCTTTTGTGATTAAGGCTGTTCAAAAGGTTTTTGAAAATGGGGCTTGACATGAATCAATAAACAGTGTATATTAACAGTGTTAATATACACTGTTTATTGATTCATGTTAAAACGAAACTCAAAACCCCAGCTATCGAATCTACAAGATAGCATCAAAGCAACGGCATGGAAGCAGATTGCCGAATATGGTGCGCCAGCACTCTCATTGCGAGCCATTGCCCGCGAGCTAAATATCACCGCGCCTGCCATCTACAATTATTTTGCCGATCGTGACGCGCTGGTGACAGCGCTCATCATTGATGCATTTACCTCGTTTGGCGATTCACAACAGGCATCGCTCGACACGATTGCGGCAGATGATCATGCGAATCGGGTGAACGCCATTGGCTTGGCCTACCGAAATTGGGCGCATCGCTACACCCAGCGCTATTTGCTCATTTTTAGCGTCCCAATACCGGGCTATGTCGCGCCACTCGACCAAGTTGGCCCATCTTCGGCGCGTTCCATCCGCCCGCTCTTCGAAGTCGTCGAGGCGATTCGGGTGGCGGGTCGGCTCAATGATGAGGCGTATCGCCCCATTCAGCCAGCCTATGAAGCCGCATTCGAGCAATGGCGTGCCTATGTCGGGCCGGTTCACCCGCTCACCCATTTTGTTGCCATGACCATTTGGTCACGGGTGCATGGTTTCGTCTCGCTCGAAATTCACGGGCATTTTCCACCCTTTGGCGACAACGGGGATGCGTTGTATTTGACCGAGTTGCACTCGGTTCAACGACAGTTTTTGAAAAGTTAAGCGCGTAGTGTCAGTATAGGATTTACACGCATTAAAAATATTTCACCACAAAGAACACAAATGTCACAAAGAAAAGAAAGTTTTAACAATGCAAGTCTTCGATTTCTTTGTGTGCTTTGTGGTAAAAATCAAACTTTCGCGTAAGTCCTAAGGTATAAAAAAAAATGAAAAACAATTTGACTAAACATTGGCGATGGGGTTTGTTGGCGTTTTTCGCCATTGGCGTTGGCATTAGTGCCATCGCGCCCTATGCCACCTTAAACCCCGCCAATTTCAACAACGCCACAGCGCGTTATGCCAGCGAAAACACCGCCAAATATGTCGGGTTGTTTGTCCATGCCTTTGCCAGCGGCGTCGCCTTGTTGCTCGGGCCATTTCAATTTCTCGCTGGCTTGCGCAGCCGCAAACCAGTGCTACATCGCTGGTTGGGGCGCATCTATATGCTGGGCGTTTTTCTCGGCGGCATCACAGCTTTTGTGATTGCGCCGGGCATCATTTCGGGTTTGGTCGGCGAAATTGGCCTCATCACCTTAGCGGTATTGTGGCTATGGACAGGTTACAAGGCCTACACCAGCATTCGCGCTGGCAATGTCGAAAGCCACCGCCAATGGATGATTCGCAATTATGCGCTGACCTTTGCCGCCGCCACCTTACGTTTATGGCTGGGTGTGCTCATTGCCAGCCAATTGCCCATGCCGCAAAGTAAATACGCTGGCAATTTTGACGCCTTGTTTATCGAGGTTTATCGCGTGGTGATGTGGTTGTCGTGGGTTCCCAACCTTGTGCTTGCCGAATGGCTGCTCATTCGCCAACGCGCTGCCTATAAAATGGCGACCTGATGACTGCCTCTTATACCAACGTCTAAATCAAGCTGGAATAAATTTACCCGTCACCCCGAAGCGCAGCGAGGGGTCTATGTGGAAAATCGGCACGATGATTAAGTTTACGCAAAGATTCCTCCTCGTTCCTCGTCGGAATGACGCGCAAAATATATGAGATTAAAGTCCATCTTGAGCATGCGGTTGGTATTAGCGGCGCACCACCACAAAATCAAAATTTGCCACATCGGTGCCGCCGGATTTGCTCATGCGGGCCAGCAATTTGGCGTCAAAAATGCCATCACGATTGTTCGCGGTTACATCGGGAAAATACACTTGTGTGGTCAGGGTTGTACCGTTGGGCGGCGTGACCTTGAGGTGAAAATGCGCGGTGCGCCCCGGGTAAATTTCGGGGAAGATGGTCTCGAAGCGATAACTGCCGTTGGCGTCGGTATTAAAATAACCGCGAGAGGTGTAAGTCTTGCTCAGATCATACTCACCTTTGGCGTCGGTATGCCACAAATCTACCCGTGCATTGGCGATGGGCTTGCAATCTTGGCCAAAGACTTGCCCCAGCAAAATTAACGGCTTGCCGCCACGATTGGCGACATCAGCCTGAAAATTGCGGCGTTGGGGCGGGTTCGCCACATACAGCGGGCCTTCGGTTTGGGCGGGCGTGAGCGCGGCAGGGGCTACACATGGTTTGCCATTCAGCATCTGCGTCGTTGCCGAGGCCGTCGTTGCCACCGTTGTGGGTGTTGCAGCGGGGGCAGTTGGGGCGCTGGTTGGCGCAGGCGAGGTCGCCGTTGGCGGCACGGCGGTTGGGGCGCTGGTCGGCGCAGGCCGAGTGGCGGTTGGTGGCACAGCGCTTGGGGCCAATGTTGCGGGTGCAATCACTGGGGGCAGCGTTGGCGGCGCAGCAGTTGGCGTTGCGGCATTGCTACATGCCGTGAGTAGGCCACCAACGAGGACAGCACTCATCAGGGTTTTGAGGTTGGTTTTCATCATTTGGGCGAAGCGATTGCTTAATATGAATAACCAAAAAACGGGCCAATTGGATGCACCACCCGATGATTTATTATGAACTACTCATTTTTCGCCAGCCGCCCCCACACCTGCATCGGCTCAATCGGCATAAAACTGACATTTTCGCGGCTGGTAAGCTGCACCCGTTCGCCCTCGAAGCGCAAACTGAAGGTGTGAATAAATGGCGTTTCGGCAAAACAAAGTTGCAGCGAATAGACATCTGGCGCAACCCACGCGCCCGATGTGGCGATGTGATGCAACGCAGACGGATTCGATGCGCCAAAACGAGGATTGCGAACCTCGAAGCGACTGTGGCTGTGCCGCCATGCTGCGCCGCCAATCACAATATCGTGCTGTCCGGCGGCATCGCTGACATGCAAAACAACGTCGGGCGTGTCAAATTGCATCCGTAGCGCGGTTAACCCCAAAGCGTTTGGCTCAAGCTGATAGGTCTTACCACTGACGTGTTGGGCGAGATGGTCGCCCGCGACACCGGTGGTCATTGGCACGCACAGGGCCGACAACCGTTGTTGCAATGCCGCTTGCTCGGCGGCATTTTCGGGCAAAGACGCGGCGGCGAAGGCCGGCAACAGATGCTGCCACGCTAAATTCAGCACGGCTTGCATATCGCCCAGCCCGCTTGTGATGGCGAGCACTGCGTCTTGATCGGGGAAAACGACGCAAAATTGGCCGAATGCCCCATCCCCACGATACGCCCCGTGCCGACAACGCCAAAATTGGTAGCCATAACCTTGCTGCCAATCGGGATTGGTTTGGGTCCCGTTGTTGTTGTCGGATTGAAACGCGGTAGCTTGCGCGACCCATGCTTCGGGCAGCACTTGTTGACCTTGCCAACGACCACGTTGTAAGTAAAGCTGCCCAAACCGAGCGATGTCTTCAGTCTTGATCTTCATGCCCCAGCCACCCACATTCACCCCACGCGGGCAAACATCCCATGTTGCCCCTTCGATGCCGAGCGGGGCGAGCAAACGGGGGCGCAGATAATCGAGCAATGTTTGTCCGGTTAGGCGTTGCAAAATGGCCGCTAACATATAGGTGGCCCCGCTGTTGTAGACAAAATAGCTGCCGGGCGCATGGGTGACGGCTTGGCCCAAAAAGCCACGCGCCCAATTGCCATCTGGCTGGGTGAACATCGAAAACAAGGTGTCTTCGTGATGCCCCGATGTCATTGATAGCAAATGCTCAACCCGCATCTCAGCCAAATGTTCGTTGATGGTCGCGGGGGCGTCGTCGGGGAAATAATCGAGCACGCGGTCACGCAGACCCAACCGCCCTTCGGCGATTGCCAACCCGATGGCGCTACTGGTGAAGCTTTTGCTGAGCGAAAACAGTACATGGGGCGCATCGGCCTGATAAGGCTGCCACCACCCCTCGGCAATGACCGTTCCATGCCGCATCAGCATTAAGCTGTGCAGATCGCGGATGTTGCGATTGATATCGTCAATAAAAGCTGAAATGCGGCTGGAAGCCACCCCTTGTGATTCGGGGGTGCTGCGGGGGAGAGTTGTCATGCCGGTATTCTACCGAGTTCAGGCGGTGGTGTCGCTACGCTCAACCACCGCCTAATGAGAAAAACCCCTTCGGGGTGATTTCGGCCCACAATTTGTCGCCGATTATGAAAACGAACCCGAAGGGTTCGCGCAAAATTAGGCGGTGGTTGAGCGTAGCGACATTGGTCACGTAGCGGTGGTGTCGCTTCGCTCAACCACCGCCTAATGGGAAAAACCCCTTCGGGGTGATTTCGGCTTACAATTTGTCGCCGATTATGAAAACGAACCCGAAGGGTTCGCACAAAATTAGGCGGTGGTTGAGCGTAGCGACACCACCGACGGCCTATGCCGCGCTCAACCACCGCCTAATGGGAAAAACCCCTTCCAGGTGATTTCGGCCCACAATTTGTCGCCGATTATGAAATCGAACCCGAAGGGTTCGCACAAAATTAGGCGGTGGTTGAGCGTAGCGACACCACCGACGGCCTATGCCGCGCTCAACCACCGCCTAAAGAGTTAGATCACACAATCAGCACAAGCTATGGCGTGGCGTAAACCACATTCAACTTGGGCCGCATGGCTGGCAGCCAGTAATTGCTGCTGCGATAGGCACGCATGTAGCCGCCTTGGTTGCTGTTGGCATAGGGCGCAGGGTCGAACATGAGCACGCCGTTATTGCTGGCCGGATTATTCACCCAGTCTTGCACCAAGCTTGTCACGTTCCACGTCACCCATACGTCTTTGCTGCCCGTGTGCGCCACCGCCGCCGCACTTGTCACATAGTCGCTGTTGGGTTGCGGCCCATTACCCGACCACGCCACGCCTGTTTTGCGCAGACTATGCGTGGCTTGCATCTCTAGCCAATCCACATTGAGCTTGTGCAATTCGCTGGCGCGTGTGCCAGCGGTGGCGTCAGAATGGCTGAGGAATAGTTGTAGCGTGGCCGATTGCACCGTGCTGCTAGCGGGAATGCTTGCGAGGTCGAAGCGGATGAGCGATTTTTCGCCTTTGTTGCTCGACGTGCTGAGCGAACTATTGCTGCCATTGTTGCTATTAACGGACCAGTTATAAAGGTTGGTGTCGCTCACGCCGGTATAACCGTTTACGCCTTGCTGCAAAGTCTTGTTAAAGATGCCCGGCAAGAAAGCTTGAGTAGGGGTTGCCGTTGGCGGCGCTGGCGTATTGGTCGCTACTGCTGTCGCCGTCGCCATTGGTGTTGCGGTCGCGGTCGGGGTGGCAGTGGCGGGGTTATTTGGAATGGCGGTCGGCGTCGGCGTCGGTGTCGGCGTGGCGGGATTGACTACTGTCGGCGCAACCGTCGGGTTTGGCGGGTTTTGACCTTGCTGCGCCTTCCATTTCACCAACAAATCATACAAGGC
>JAHBAL020000068.1 GCA_018500105.2 Anaerolineae bacterium | reverse complement strand
TGGTGCTGCGCGGCGCCGAAGCCAGAAAAATTCGGCGAGCCGCTGCGGGGGCCGATGTAGTGGGGGTGCCGGTTGGCCAAAATTTACAACGCGCTCCCACCCCCGCCCCCCGCCACGAAGAATATCGCCAAACGCTCAGCGTCACTAGCCAATCGGCGGCGGCGGCACACCCGCGTTGTATTTTCACCTCATCGTTGTCGGTGTATGGCGATGGCGGCGCGGGCACAGCCGACATTGACGAAACGACACCCTTGACCAATAGCGCCGACCCCTCGCCCAGCCATTACCGACAAGCCGAGGCCAATATTCTCGCCAGCGGGCAAGGCACGGTTTTGCGTTTGCCCGATGTGTATGGCTCGGCCAAAGACCTGAGCTATATCGAGCGGGTGAAATTGGGGCACACGCTGATGGGTGGCAAAGTGCCGTTTGCGGCTGAGGCGCTGCTCTATCGCCTGCATTACCTTGACGCGGCGCGGGCCATCGTGCATGTGCTTGATCACGGCTTGCGCGGCGTTTATAACGTGGTCAATGATGACATTGTGCCGCCCACCAATCAAACCCTGTTCGACCAATTGGCGGCGCAGGCCGGTGTTGGGCGATTGCAATTTCTCGGTTTCCTCAAATTGCCCACCCGCCCGATTTCGGGGCAAAAATTGCGCCAAACCGGTTTTGCCTTTGAACACACCGACTACGATTTTCGTTAGCGCATAAGACTTACGCCTTGACAATTTAACACCCTGTCACCCTCTCACCTTGTCATCCTCCCACCTCCTCCCCATTCACCAAGCCCTGCCCGAATTGCGGGCCAAGCTGAGCAGCCAGCCGATTGTGGTGCTGCAAGCCCCGCCCGGGGCGGGCAAAAGCACCGTATTACCACTCGAATTGCTCGGCGAACCTTGGCTACGCTGTCAGCGCATTCTCATGCTTGAGCCGAGGCGCTTGGCGGCCCGCTCGGTGGCGGCCCGCATGGCGCAATTAATGGGCGAAGCGGTTGGCGAAACGGTGGGCTATCGCGTGCGCTTCGAGCAACACATCGGCCCACGCACCCGCATTGAAGTGCTGACCGAGGGCATCCTCACCCGACGATTACAACACGACCCCGAACTTGCGGGCGTGGGGCTGGTCATCTTCGACGAATTTCACGAGCGCAGCCTACACGCTGATTTGGCGCTGGCCTTGTGCCGCGAAGCCCAACAAGCCCTGCGTGACGATTTGCGGCTGCTCATTATGTCGGCCACCATTGAGGGTGACGCGCTGGGCGCAACCCTAGGCAATGCGCCGGTGGTCAGCACAAGTGGGCGGCAATTTCCGGTGCAAATTCACTACGCCGCCCGTGACCTAATCGAACTGCCCTATGGGTTGGGGGCATTGCCCAATGTGATGGCCGACAGCGTGTCGCGGGCCTTGGCGGCTCACGATGGCGACATTTTGGCGTTTTTGCCCGGTGCTGCCGAAATTCAACGCAGCGAACGCATTTTGAGCGAGCGCCATCCCGATGTGCAAGTGCGGCCATTGTTTGGCGAATTAACGCTGGAGGCGCAACAAGCCGCCATTTTGCCCGACGCGAGCGGGCAGCGCAAAGTCGTGCTGGCTTCGTCCATCGCCGAAACCTCGCTGACGATTGAGGGCGTAAGCGTGGTGGTAGACAGCGGCTTGGCGCGTGTGCCGCATTTCGACTCGCGCAGCGGCCTGACCCAACTCGAAACCGTTCGCGTGACGCTCGACAGCGCCAATCAGCGGGCGGGTCGCGCTGGGGAATTAGGCCCCGGCGGGTGTTTTCGGCTGTGGGGGAGCGGCACGCAGGCCCGCCTCAACCCCTCGCGCAAGCCCGAAATTTTGGAGGCCGACCTCGCGCCGCTGCGGCTAGAGTTGGCGCAATGGGGCGTGCGCGAGGCCAACGACCTGCATTGGGTGACGCCGCCGCCAGTCGGGGCCATTCGCCACGCCCAAGAATTGCTCAGCCAACTCGGCGCACTCGTGGGGCATCAGCTAACCGACGACGGGCGGGCCATGCTCGATTTGCCCACCCATCCGCGTTTGGCGCATTTGCTGGTGCGGGCGCGAATCCAATCTCCCCACCTGCTAGCGCTGGCCTGCGATGTGGCGGCCTTGCTCGACGACCGCGATCCGTTTTTGCGCGACGAAGCCCGCAGCGCCGGGGCCGATCTGAGTTTGCGCGTCGAAGCGCTGCGACATTGGCGGCTCACCCAACGCGGGTTATATGGGGCCGATGTGCGGGCGTTGGCGCGAATTGAGCGTGTGGCGGCGCAATGGCGCAAGCAAATGGGCGCACGGGCCGACAACATGCGCCCCGATGCCTACGAAGTGGGGGCGCTGGTGATGTTAGCCTACCCCGACCGCATTGCCCAAAGCCGCAATAACGGCTCGGCGTATCGTTTATCGAGTGGGCGTGGGGTGCAATTGGCCGCTGCCGACCCGCTTATGGCGTCACCTTGGCTGGCGGTGGCGCATTTGGATGGAGCAAGCGGCGGCCAAGGTGGAGGCGGCGGCGGCGCAACTGGGCGCGTGTTTTTGGCTGCGCCATTGCATGAAGACGACCTCAAGCCCATTGTCACAACGCATGAGGTGTTGGGTTGGGATGCCAAACAGGGCATTTTGCTGGCGCGGCGCGAGCAACGGGTGGGCGAATTGGTGCTGACCAGCCAACCCATTCAGCACGTGCCCGCCGCCAAACGTGCGCAAGTGCTGTGCAATGTCGTTCGCGGCGAAGGGCTGGCCTTGCTTGATTGGACGCCAGCGGCGCGGCAATGGCAAGCGCGGGTGCTGTGTTTGCGCCAGTGGCGCGGCGAGGCTTGGCCGGATGTATCGGATGAGGGGCTGTTGGCTCGGCTGGAGGATTGGCTTTTGCCACATTTGGAGCGGGTGTCGAAACGTGACGATTTTGCGCGGCTGGATGTGTTGACGATGTTGGCGGGGTTATTGCCTTGGGCCGCGCAGTCTCAACTTGCGATTTTGGCCCCAACTCATGTGCACGTGCCGAGCGGCTCGAATATTGCGTTGGAATATGGGGTTGGTGCGCCGCCGGTGCTGGCGGTGAAATTGCAAGAGATGTTCGGCCTCGCCGACACGCCGACGGTCAATGAAGGCCGCGCCAAGGTGATGCTGCACTTGCTCTCGCCTGCGCGTCAGCCCATTCAGGTGACGCAAGATCTGCGTAGTTTTTGGGCCAACACCTACCCGATTGTGCGCAAAGAGTTGCGCGGGCGTTATAACAAGCATCCTTGGCCCGAAGACCCTTGGAACGCCCTGCCTACCCGCAAGACGGTGAAGGCGTTGGCGCGTGAGTAAATTCCGTTTTAGCCGAGGTTATAATCCAGATTAGCCGAGGTTTTAATCCATGTTAGCCGGTCAACTATATCAGCGATATATTACGTCGCATGTCCATGAGGCATTGGCAGATACGCCTGTTGTGTTGCTCAATGGGCCGCGTCAAGCGGGTAAAACGACGCTGGTAAAGCAGTGGACGCAAGCAACGCCAACGGCGCAGACGCTACCAAGGGCGTTTCGATATTTGACGCTTGACGATCCAGCGACCTTATTGTCGGCCAAGCAAGACCCGACGGGGTTGGTGCGCAGTTTAGACCGAGCCGTCATTGACGAAGTGCAACGCGCCCCCGAATTGTTGCTTGCCATCAAACGCGCCGTAGACGAAGACCGTCAGCCCGGTCGCTTTTTGCTCACAGGCTCAGCCAACTTGATGACTTTTCCAAATGTCGCCGACTCGTTAGCAGGTCGCATGGAAGTGCTGACGTTATTACCGTTGGCAGCGTGTGAAATACAGGGCGGGTCTGGGCGCTGGCTCGATCAAATTTTTGCGGGCAATCTGCCGCAGCCCGCTCAGGCGGTGGCAAAACAGACTTTGGGCGAAACGCTGGTGACACAAGTGTTACGTGGGGGGTATCCCGAAGCTTTGTCACGTCCGACTGCGCGACGCAGGGCGGCATGGGCCAAGCAATATACCGATGCCTTGATTGCCAGAGATGTGCGCGAGGCAGCCAACATCGAAAAGCTCGACCAATTGTCTCGTTTACTGCGTGTATTGGCCCAAGTGGCAGGGCAATTATGCAACTTTACTCAGTTGGGTGGGCAAGTTGGTTTAGACAGCAAAACCGCAGTTAAATATTTAGGCGTTCTTGAGCAGCTCTTTTTGCTGCGGCGGGTCGAGCAATGGTCAAGCAATCAGTTATCGCGCATTGTTAAAACGCCCAAACTGCAATTTATTGATTCGGGCTTACTCAGCCACCTATTGGGCGTGCGTGATGCCGCAACGATTAGCCGCCAAGAATTTGGTCATGTGTTAGAAAGTTATGTTTTTGGCGAATTGTTGAAAATGGCGAGTTGGTCGGAGGGCATTTATACCATCACCACTTATCGGGATCGAGATCAGCATGAGGTTGATTTTGTGGTTGAAAACGAACGCGGCAAGATTATTGGCATTGAGGTGAAAGCCAGTGCCACCGTCAGCCTAGCCGATTTTGCCGGTATGAAACAATTGGCGGCGATGGCGGGCGACAAATTTAGCGCGGGGTTGGTGCTTTATGATGGGGTTGATACGCTGCCTATTGGTGAGCGCTATTGGGCTGTGCCGTTGGCGAGCTTGTGGGTGGGTTAGTAAAGGGAATTGGGAGAATGGCGATGCCTAAGGTAAACTTAACATATCCATGATGACACTGAGTGTAGATCAGCTAAGCGCCCATTGCGCCCAAGAGGCGAACAAGTATTTGCGCAATCAAAATAGTGATGATCGTTTTTGTTTGGAGCTTTTTCGCCGAGCGGCCCTGCAGAACGACGAGGCGGCATGGGGCGCGGTGCTCGCTCAGTATAAAAATCAAATTTACACATGGATCAAACGCACGGCGCAATATTTGCCAGATGAAGACTATGACGACTTGTGGGCGATGGCGTTCGAGAAGTTTTTGAGATACGCGCCCGATGTCATTCGCCAAACCAGCAGTTTGGCGGTGGTTTTGGGGCGGCTGCGCGATTGTGCCACCGGCACAGCGATTGATTATTTGCGCTCGTCGCATTTCAAACACACCCGGCCCGATATCAGCCACATCAAACCAACTCAGCCAGCCCAAGAGGACGCGGATGAGGCTGAAGTGACTGCGTTAGAACGCAAGATGCAAATGCCGAGTTTTGAAAGCGAGAATGATTGCGCGGATTTGCGCGAAAAAATTATGTCAATCGCCCAAAAAACGTGCCGCACTGAGATAGATCGCGTCATTTTGAGCGAAATTTATGTGTATGACAAGCCACCGCGTGAGGTGTTTGGCGATTTTCCGCAATACTTTGTGTCTATCACCGATGTGCATAAGGCCCATCGCAACTTAAAAGATCGTTTGAGCCGCGATGACGGCCTGAAAACGTTGTTGCCGTTGTATCAAGATTGCGAATAGTCTAATACCAAACACTTAATCAAGCTGGAATAAACTAAGCACATAAATTGCCACGTCACCCCGAAGCGAAGCGAGGGGTCTTTGCGGGAAATCGGCCCGATGATTAAATTTCTGCAAAGATTCCTCCTCGTTCCTCGTCGGAATGACCCACAAAATATATGCGATTAAAATCCACTTTGATCGTGCGGTCGGTATAAGGGTAAGTTTTGCCTGCAAATTTTGCCTAATTGACATGCTCGAAAAAGCCAAACAACTTCGTTTATGATAAGTGAAAGGAAATAGCGATGAGTGACACGAATAGCAACTTCCGCGAATTAGAAAATAGTGACTGGGCGCTGGAACCTATTTTCAAAAAGGCGCTTTTTCGCTCAGGCTGCCTAAGTGCGGATGAGTTGATGCTATTTCGTTGGGGGATGCTAGACAAGCCAAAGGTAGATGCGGTTCGCCAGCATCTTGAATCTTGTCGGGCGTGCGCACAAGAAATTTCGCTTTTTTTGCCATCTGCGAAAGCCCAAAACCCAACGGCAGCCGACCTATTCGACACGGCAGCCAAGCTGTGGCGGGTGCTGGTTGCATCGCTTGTGCCAAGTGCGGGCCTGACCTATGGCGCGGTGCGGTCGGGGCAACCGCAAAGCAAGGCGTTGGTGTATGAGTTAGACGATTTGGGCTGGGAGATCAGCATTAATCAACAAACAAAGGCGCTCGGCTATCAGCTCGCCGGGCAAATTTTGGCCGATGAATTGCCCCTCGACAGTCAAATTCACCTCGTCCAAGATAACCACATTTTACAAAGCACGACGCCCAACGCCAGCGACAGCTTTATTTTTCAGCCGGTCGAGGCGGGGCGCTATGCCATTTGGATTGAATTTGCCGATACGCAGGTTCAGTTGCCCGATATTGTTTGCGCATAACTTTCAGGGTTATGGCGGATTTTATTTTTAGCTTGTTCTTTGCATTTTTCGTTCCAGCGCTATGTTATATGCTCAGCTTGCGCAACGCCTGTGTGCCATTTTGGGGCTGGATGGCTCGCCAGAAAATGCCTCGGCGTTAAGTCACCCGATTACGCTGGCGCAACTGCGGCGAGTCAAGCCAGTCATCGAGGCGTTGGCGCGGCAACACAAAAACGAAACGGCGGAAGCGGTGCAATTGCTTCAACAATTGGCACAGGTCGCCCCTGCTGCCGAAGTACGCGCCTTGGGTCATTTTATTTGCGGCAATGTGTCGCTCTTCCAAGAGCAACCGCTGTTGGCGTTGGCGCACTATGAGCAAGCCGAGCAGCTATATCGCCAGCAAAACAATCTGCTCGAAATTGCGCGGATGGCGGTGGGGCGCGTGTCGGCTTACCGCGAAAACAGCGATTATGCTCGCGCTATCGCAGTGGGCAACTGGGCGCTGACGGTCTTGGCACAAAGCCCCCACCCTGACGACCAGCGGGCGTGGGCAAACCTCAACAATGCCATCGCCGTTGTTTACGAGCATATCGGCTATTATGTCGAAGCGATCAAAGGCTACGAATGCAAGCGGGCGTGGTGGCAAAACCAAGTCGGCGGATTGCCCGATGCCGAGATGCAAGTGGCCCGTTCGCTGCAAAACTTGGGCGTGGCCCGCACCAAACTTGGGCAATATGTCGAGGCGATGCAAACCTTTGCCGAAGCCAAGCGCGTATTTTTGCAGGCGCAATCTGGCCTGTATGCGGATGATTTGCTGCGCACCGAAATGAATATGGCGTGGCTTGAGGTGCTGCGCGGCAGCCATGCGCAAGTGATTCAACAGCGTTTTGCCGAGGCACGCCAGCGTCGCCAATGGCTGGGAATTTCGGACGATGACGCAAAGTTTGTTTTGCTCGACTTGGATGAGGCGAATTGGACCCTACATCAGCCCAACACTCCGATTTCGCCAAATACGCTGGCGCAGCTAAAGAAAATTCGCGCCCACTGCGACCATGCCGGCATGGATTGGGAGAAATGGTATGCCGATTTGTTGATTGGGCAAGTTTATTTGCAGCAACAAAAACTCGATCAGGCGCAAGCCTTGTTTGCCGCCAGCGCCTATGCTGCGCTAGAAGCAAACGATGATGTCATGAGTTATTTGGCGCATCGGTTGCTGGCAAAAACGTTGCACGCGCAAAACAACTGGGATTTGGCGCAACAAATCTTGGAGCAAACCATTGAGCGGGTGGAACACACACGCGGCCAGCTTAATGTGGATGCGTATCGCGCTGGTTATCTCGACGACAAACTCATTGCGTATCAAGATTTACAAGCGTTGTTAATTCAGCGCGGGCAATTGCAGACGGCATTTAATGTGTGCGAACGCGCCAAAGCCCGCACCTTGGCCGACATGTTGCAGCAAGCCGATCGTGGCGCGGCCAATGTGAGCAATCAGCCCAGCCACGCCGATGCGTTCTCGGTACGCATCAAGCAGCTACAGGCCAATTTGCCCGACGACACGCTGGCGATTGCTTACAGCATTGTGCATGGGCAAGTGTATGCCTATGTTGTGTGCGCCAATCTGCCGATGCAAGCGCCGATTCTGTTGGGCCAATTACCCACGCTCGACAGCATTCAAACCGCGCTGGCCGAAATCGCCTCAATCAGCACGTTGGCGAAAGAGAAACAACTGCGCTGGCTCAAAGCCAAACTTCGCGCTGCCCAGCAGCCGCTGGCAGAATGGCACGGCTTGCTCATTCGCCCAATTTTGGCGTGGCTTGAGGCCCATGCGTTGGCAGTGCCATCAAAATGGGTGATTAGCCCGGACGATTATTTGCATTTGCTGCCCTTTTCCGCCTTCTTTGACCCACAATCGCAACGCTATCTGATCGAAGAGGTCGAAATCGTGCATATTCCCAGCTTCAGCACATGGCAATTGTTAGGCAGCGCCCAGATGTCGCCCACGCCCTCGCCCACAGCCATGATCGTTGGGCTATCGGCGCAAGGCATGTTGCCGCGAGCCACCCAAGAGGCGCAAGCGATTGGGGCGCATTTCGGGCAGTCGTTGCTGCTGCTCGAAAACGAGGCGACCCATCAGGCCATTACAGCGGCGATGCCCAACGCGACGCTCCTTTACTTTGCCACGCACGGCGTGTATCGGTCTGACGTGCCGAGCCAAAGCTACCTTGAGCTGATAGACGCTCGCTTAACCGCAGGCGATATTTTACAAATGCGTTTGCATGCGAGTTGTGTCGTATTGAGCGCGTGCGAGACGGGCATTGGCACACTGAGTGGCAATGAATTGATGGGGCTGATTCGCGCATTTTTATATGCAGGCACAAAATCGGTGTTGGCAACACACTGGGTCGCCGATGACGAAGCGACCGCGTTGCTCATGGTAGATTGGGCTAAGCATGTTCGGGCGGGTTGTTCGTTTAGCCATGCGCTTCAGTTGGCAAAAACAGCGTTAATCAATCAGCATCGCAATCAAGATGCAACAAATATGCTGTTCTGCCATCCTTTTTATTGGGGCGCAATATCCTACACTGGCATATTCGGCAAATTAGTTCGCTAACCATGCTCTTTTTTCAGCGGTTATTTCGACTATTATTAAGGCAATCTGTTGCGAACAAATTGGTTGTATTTTATGGATTTAACCTTGCATAAACTCATCGCTCAAACCCACCCATCGTGGCGTTTTTGTCTCGGCGTAAGCATATTGATCAGCGCCATTTTCAGCGCGATCTTGCTCAGCCCGATGTTGATCGGCTTTGCCACGCCGCTCCAGCCGCTGGGGCGGCATTGTGTTGATGTCGGCCCGCCGGGCGGCGAAAACCAAGCCAATTGGTGTGGTTGTTCATGGGGCGTGGTTTATGTGGATGGCAAGCCCAAGTTGGGCGCAGAAGTGACCCTGTATCACAACGGGCAAGCCCGCGCCAAAGAAACTGATTTGCATAGTGCTGAAAGTTTTCCGTTTTATTCGCTGCGAGGCGATGTATTGGGTGCAGTTTACGGCGATGTCGTTACCTTTACGGCCTCGTATTTGGGGCAAACCGTCACCCGCACCATGCGCCTCATCCCCAATGACGACGGCGAGCAACAAATTAGCTTTGTCATGCCAGCGGCCAATGCGCCAGCCAGTTTGCCCATCGTCACCAGTGTAAGCATTAGCCCAAGCCTCGTAACCACATCCAGCCTAATCGCATTTAACGCCGTCACCACCATGACCATGCCTGTCAGCAATACCAAGATTGTGGCTTTTGAGTGGCGCAGTGACCGCGATGGCGTGCTGGGCAGCGAGGCGAGCTTTGTGTTGCGTAGCCATATTTTGAGCGCCGGTGTGCATCAGATTCAGGTGCGGGCGCAAGATGCCTTCGGGCGTTGGTCGCAACCGCTGGAAACGCAGCTAACCATTCAGCATGGCAACTTGACGCCCACGCCCCCCGTCGAAAATTATCCCGTGCGTCAATTTTTGCCCTATGTAATGAAATAAAAATTTGCCGTTTTAGGGGAATAAAAAATATGATGCAACGTTATTTCCATTGGCTGAGTGGGTGTGTGATTTTATTAACGGCATTTGCGCCACGAACATGGGCCGCCGAGATTACGCCGCCAGTGCGAGTGCAAGACGTATTGGCAAGCACCATGCAGGTGGCGACGGGCGATAATTTCACCTGCGTGCTGACACACGACAAAAGTGTGTATTGTTGGGGCGTCAATTACGATGGGCAACTCGGCAATGGCTCGCGCTTCAATCAACTCTCGCCAGTAAAAGTAAACGGGCTAGAAAACAAAGTCGTTGCTATTACCGCGGGGCGGGCACATGTGTGCGTCATTTTGGTCAATAGCAGCATGGCCTGTTGGGGCAATAACCAATATGGGCAACTCGGCGATGGCTCATTTGACAACCGCACTGTGCCGGTCTTGGTCAAACAGCTTAACGACGGTGTCAGTTTGATCGGCGCTGGCGGGTATCAAACATGCGCCAAAACAAAAACCGGCCAATTGGCCTGTTGGGGCGCAAATAACTATGGGCAAGTGGGCAATGCGACGACGATCAACCAAGCCCTGCCGGTCAATGTCGTCAACCTGACGGCGCAAGTCACCGCATTTGCCACCGGTCATGTCCACACCTGCGCCGTCTTAGCCGACGGCGGCCTCATGTGCTGGGGCGACAACACGCATGGGCAATTGGGCAACGGCACAACAAATGCAGAAAATAAACCCATTGCCACCAGCGGCGGCGGGCTGAAATACAGCCAAATTGCGGTGGGCGATAACCACTCGTGCGCCTTAACGACCGATGGGTTTGTGTATTGTTGGGGGCGCAACGGCGACGGCGAATTGGGCGATGAGGCGGGGCAAGCCAAGTTAACGCCCAACAAAGTTGCGGGGCTGCAAGAGATCAAACAACTGGGCGCACGGGCGCGAAATACGTGCGCCATTGCCAAAACAAACGGCATTCAATGTTGGGGCAACAACAGCGCCGGTCAACTGGGCGATGGCACACTCGCGCCGAGGGCGATTCCCACCCAAGTGATTGGGCTAGACAGCGAGGTGCAAACCTTCGCCGTCGGGTATTACCATATGTGTGCCATCAAAAGCAATGGGGCCTTGCTGTGCTGGGGCAGCAATTCAAACGGGCAACTCGGCACCGAAGTCATCGGCAACAAATATGCGCCGGTAGACGTGAAAAATATTGACGGCGACATCAAAGCCGTGTCATCTGGCGGCAGACACAGTTGCGTGTTGATGACGCTGGGGGCGGTGAAGTGTTGGGGCGACAACGCCTCTGGGCAATTGGGCGATAACACCACCGTAAACAAAGCCATTCCGGTGACGGTTTTTTCGCTGACCGAATTTAGCGCCCTGTCGTCTGGCAACGATCATACCTGCGCCATTACGCAAGCGGGCGCGGCCATGTGTTGGGGCAACAATGCTTCTGGACAGCTCGGCGACGATTCGACCAGCAATCGGTCTAGCCCAACCCAAGTGAAAGGGCTGGCGCAAAAGGTCGTTGATATTGCCGCTGGCGATCAATTTACCTGTGCCAGTTTGCAAGATAGCAGTGTGCAGTGTTGGGGGCGCAACGTGTTTGGTGAATTGGGCGACGGCACAACGACTTCAAAAAGTGCGCCGGTGGTGGTGGCTGGGCTAAAAGTCATTTCGGGCACGCTATCGGCTGGCAATCGGCACATGTGCGTCATTACCATTAACAACGGGGCGATGTGCTGGGGCAATAACGAAAAAGGCCAGTTGGGCGATGGCTCAACCATCAATCAATCTGCGCCAGTAAAAGTGAAGGGGCTGGATAATCAAGTTAAGCACGTCACGGCGGGCAATAATCATTCGTGCGCCATTGTTGCCAACGGGGCAGCCAAATGCTGGGGCGATAACGCCGAGGGCGGTTTGGGCGATGGCACGACCATCAATCAACTCGCCCCAGTGCAAGTGAGCGGCCTAGACAGCGGTGTGAGCAAAATCACCATCGGCGATGGGCACACTTGTGCCATTACCCAAAACAATATTCTGAAATGCTGGGGCTGGAACGCCTTTGGGCAACTCGGCAACAACACGACGTTGAGCCGTTCAGGGCCAACGCCGGTCGAAAATTTGGGCCGCAATGTGTTGGACGTGTCGGGCGGCGGCTGGCACACCTGCGCCTTGACGCAATCGAACACGCTGATGTGTTGGGGCGACAATTCATTGGGCCAGCTTGGTGTCACCGGCGCATGGTTTGTCATTCCGCAAAACGTGAATGGGTTTGCGGGCGTTCAGCCGCTGGCAGAGCCAAACGCAAAATGGCTTTACATGATCTATTTGGCAGGCGACAACGATATCAAAATGCAAAGCGCCATGAAAAGCGCCATCAGCAACTTGGAAAAATATGCCAAAAATGCCGCCAATGCCAACCCAAATTTGGTCATTGCGGTGCAATATGACGGCGTGTTAAATGGCGACAGCAAACGCTACGTGTTCAAGCCCGGCCAATCCCAAGCCATCAGCGAAATGGGGATGGGCGAACTAAATATGGCTGATCCGCAAACGCTCAAAGAATTTATTGCTTGGGCGCGTAGCCAAGCCCCTGCGCCCAACGCCTACACTTATCTTGCTATTGCCGATCATGGCCGGGCCACCGACGGCATGGCGTGGGATTACGCCGGGCAAGAAAACAGCAACCCAAAATTCGCCGACCGGCTAACCGTGACAGAATTGTATGATGCCCTGAGTGCCGCCACCGAGAACGGCGCAAAAAAGATAGATATTTTGCATTTCGACGTGTGTTTAATGAGCATGATTGAGGTGGCGTATGAGATAAAAGACACGGCCAAGGTGATGATTGCGTCACAAAACCCATTGTGGACGGTGTTTACCTATGACAGCTACGCTAAATTGGTCTTAAATTCGGGTGAAACGCCTTTGCAAATTGCCGAAAAAATAGCGCTTCGTTATCACACCAATGCCCAAATGCGCGACAACGCCCGCACCCTATCGGTGCTCAATCTTGACAAAATTGGCCCTGTTATTACGGCAATGAACCAATTTGCCGACGCGCTAAGCGACGTGAAAGAAGCCTACGGTCTTGAAATACGCAATGCCCGATACAGTGTGCAAAAATTTGACTCGGCGCGTAACCGCGAAAAAAACGCCTACGGAACCATCGGCGACGAAGATTCGTATATTGACCTCACCGATTTTGCCTTGCAAATCAAGCAGCAGGTGATCGGCGTAAAGCCGGTTCAATCGGCGGCAGAGCAATTGGTCGGCTTGCTTATTCCGTCTGACACCGGCTTTATTTACCGCAATTTTGTCAAAAGCGGCAAAGGCTATTGCAACGACGAACCGCAAAATCTCGACCGCGCCTCTGGCATGGGCATTTATTTCCCGTATAGCGAGGCGGCGGATGATTACAAAACCTATGCCAGCCAGTTTAAATTGAGCACACAAGGTCGTTGGGACGAGTTCTTAAATACGTATTTCAGCTTCGGGCTTGGCCCGCCTAGCGGCAACCAAACCAGCAATTCAGGCGTGCCGCCGTTTTGTGGTTATGATACAGATGATCCGGCAAATGGTTCTGGGCGCGTTGTTTATTTACCGCTCATCATATTGCCCTAATTGGCCCGCACCGCACCGCGCTGCAACCGATCCATAATCGCCGCGCCGAGGCCGAGGCGCGGCAAGGCGCACATGAGGATGTACCCCGCGCCAGCGCTGTCGAGCGCCCGCAAACCGGCATACAGATTACGCGCAATGTCGTCGAGCGTTTCGCCCAAAATGTAATGCTGGGCCGAGGCGATATCGGGCGTGGCGCTGGCTTGCGAGCGTGTGAGCAATAAGCCGACTGGCTGCCCCGCCGCCGTCAATTCGCGCCACTGGGTAAGCAAGGCCGCAAAATTGGGCAAAATGTGCAACGCCGCATCGGGCGCGTAATGGCGCTCAAGCAGGCCGGGCGAAGGCAGCGGCGCGGCGTCGCTTTCGCGCTGCGGCTTGCCATCAAGCACCGGCATTGCCAAGACATGCTCGATCTGCTCTTTGGTCACGCCGCCGTGCCGCAAAATAATCGGCACATCGGGCAAGGCATTCAACACAGTAGATTCGACGCCGATGCTGGTCGGGCCGCCGTCCAAAATCACATCTACCCGCTCGCCTAAATCATCGCGCACATGTTGGGCGGTGGTGGGGCTGACATGCCCGAAGCGGTTGGCGCTGGGTGCGGCAATGGGTAGCCCGCTGGCGGCGATGAGGGCCAGCGCCAACGGGTGCTGTGGCATCCGAATGGCTACGGTGTTGCCGCCCGATGTCACGAGCAAAGGAATGCGTTCGCCACGCGGCAAGACAAGGGTGAGCGGGCCGGGCCAAAATTGGGTGATCAGCCGCGTCAGCCGCGCTTGCTGGACCTCAGTCAATACCCCGATGATGCCTTGCCGATGCAGCGCTTCGAGGTATGGGTGCGGCGTGGCTGCGCCGTTTCCAGCCTCGGCCAGCCAATCGGGGCACACATGCACAATGAGCGGGTCATTGAGCGGGCGGCCTTTGGCCTCAAAAATCTTGCGGATGGCCTTAACATCGAGCGCATTTGCACCGAGGCCATACACGGTCTCGGTGGGGAAAGCAACAAGGCGACCCTCGCGGATCGCCTTGGCGGCATGAACTAGGTCAGACATAAACCACGCGCCTACTCACGCGCAAAAATCTTGCCTTCATCAACGCGGCGGCGGTTGAACGAAAACGCCACTTCTTCGACCTTGTGCGGCACATCGCGGCGCAAGGGGTGGCCTTGCCAGCCCGGCGGCATCATAATGCGGCGCAAATCGGGATGCTCGGCAAATTGGATGCCAAACAGATCGTAAATTTCGCGTTCAAGCCAGTTGGCGTTGGGGTAAACACTGCACGCGCTGGGGGTGACGGCGTCGTATTCACTCAGCATCACCCGCACCCGCACGCGAATATTGCGCGACACCGAGTAGAGTTGATAAACGATTCCATAACGCGGCTCCTTGGGCAAATAATCCACGCAGGTTTCGTCGGTCAGCATTTCAAATTTTTGCACATCACGCAGATGCGTCAACACTTCTAAAATGCGTTCGCGGCTGGTAATGAGCGTCAACTCACCACGAAATTGCAGCGTCTGGCTAATGGCATCTACGGGCAATGCCCCAAGTTCAAAGGGTGCGAGGTCTGACATTTTTTAGTGGATAGTGGATAGTGATAGTGGATAGTAGATAGTGATAATGGATAGTTGCTTTCAAATGCCCACTATCGCTATCTACTATCCACTATCACTATCGGCTATCGACTTATCATTACTGCCATTTCTTCAACGGCTCGTTTTTAATTTTTTCTTGCAGCTTCATGATGCCGTCAATGAGGGTTTCGGGGCGGGGCGGGCAGCCAGCGACATAGACATCTACCGGCACGATCTCGTCAACGCCTTGCACGACGGCATAGTTGTTGAACACGCCACCGCATGAGGCGCAATCGCCCATGGCGATCACCCACTTGGGGTCGGGCATTTGGTCGTAGAGGGTGCGCAACACAGGGGCCATTTTGCGGCTCACCCGTCCGGCCACGATCATAAGATCGGCTTGGCGCGGGCTGGCACGCATCAGCTCCATGCCAAAGCGCGAAAGGTCATAGCGGGCCGCTTGCACGCTCATCATTTCGATGGCGCAGCAGGCCAACCCGAACAATAACGGCCACAACGCATTTGCACGCGCCCAACCGACCGCTTTTTCGACTGTGGTGGTCACCACGCCCATATCGCCTAGTTTTTGCTCTAAACCCATAGTTTAAAAAATTTAAAATTTAAAATTGAAAGTGGAAAATTAACATCTAAAGGTTAATTTTAAATTTTCCATTTTCCATTTTAAATTTCTACTTGTCCATCTGTTCCCATTCGAGGGCGCCTTTTTTCCACACCCACACAAAACCAACAAACAAAATGCCGACGAAGCTCAACATCGAAACAAAGCCGGGCCAGCCCAATTCACGAAAGGCGACGGCCCAAGGGTAAAAGAATACGATCTCGATATCGAACAAAATAAACAGCACGGCCACCAAATAGAAGCGCACCGGCAAACGACGCTGGCCGAGGCCGATGGCGGTCATGCCGCTTTCGTAGGCGGCCACTTTTACCGCATTTTTAGCGCGGCGGCGTGGGCCGAATAAAATGGAGATGAGCACGACCAAGCACGCCAAGCCGGTCGCAACTAAGATGGTTATACCAATTGGCAAATAGTCGCTAAGCATTATTCGTGTGTGAATTTTATCACAATCGGTCTATATTTTGATTTTGTCGAAGTTACAAAGATGATGCCTCAAACTGAGGTTTTCGCCGATTTCACTATCCCACTTCTCGCATAGCTTGAGGTGGGATAGTGAAATCGGCAATCCGCAATTTTTACCTACGCGGAGTATAGTAAGAAAAACAAAAACGTGATGCAAAATTTAAATTTTGCATCACGTTTTTATTATTTAAGCAGCACTTTAACTGCTAGTAAATGCCGATGGTGGGAATCGAACCCACATTCCCGTAGGAACGCGATTTTGAGTCGCGCGCGTCTGCCAGTTCCGCCACGTCGGCTTACGAGGGGATATTATACAACAACTTTTGAGTGCTTTGCAAATTTATTTTGAACTTGATGCACCATTTTGTCGCCCGAGCGCCCCTTCAACTGCGCCACCAATTCGGTCGAGCAAATTACCGAGCTTAGCCGCAGGCTCTGCCCCATTTGCAGCAGAGGCGTCAGCTTCTACCACCTCTTCTGGTTCGGCAAGCGCGGGGGCGCGTTTGGCATGGCTCACTTGCCGCTGGGCTTGGCTAGTGCCCGATGTTACTTGACGCGAGCTAGGTTTGCGCACTTGCGGCATTTCGGGTTGCAATTCCACGCCACAATACGGGCACAAATCCCACGACAGATGAACCGTGCGTTTGCATGAGCCACACGCATTGCGCAATTTAGTATGGCACGCTGGGCAAAAAACCATATCTTCACCTACACGGCGGCCACAACTGGGGCAAAATTCCTGATCTTCAATCGCCGAAAGCAACGCCTCTTCTTCGAGCGCACGCACATAGGCTTCGTTGAGTGTTTCGCGGGGCCGCAGCAACAAATAAATGAGGATGCCCACCAGCGGGATGACAGCCACTAACACAGTGGCTAAAATTTGCACCAAGATATCGCGCGAACGGGCGCGAATATCACGAAACGTCCAGATTGCCAAACCCGCGACCAAGGCCGCAGTAATTGCCCCTATGACCGACGTGGCAATAATGATCACGTTGCTAATATTTTCGAGCATTTGAAATCACAATAGAAATTACACTAAACGAGCCGAATGATCAAAGATTACAATTGATTACTGTTTATATTCTTACGGAAACATCCTATCGTGCATCCGTCAAAAAGACCATTTTGCACACAGCCCTTCATATGATTATACTGTGCCAATGAATGAAGCCAACGAGAATAAAGTCAGCCATAGGGAGTATCGCGCTTTAATTAGCGAGATTCCCGAAGGTGAGCGCCCCCGTGAGCGATTTATGCAGATCGGAGCAACAGCCATGTCGCAGCGCGAATTGCTCGCCATTATTTTGCGCACGGGTCCGGTCGGCGTTGGGGTGCTCCATTTGGCTGACTCGTTGCTCAAAGAGTTTGGTGGTTTGGCGGGCTTGGCCCGCGCCGATCTGCGCGATTTGCAGCGGGTGCATGGCATGGGGCCGGTCAAAGCGATTGAAGTCAAAGCTGCGATCGAATTGGGCAAACGCATGACGATGAGCAGCCGCGCCGAACGTAACGTGATTAAAACCCCCGGCGATGCCGCCCAAATGTTTATGCTTGAAATGAGCATGTTGGAGCAAGAAGAGGTGCGCACCTTGCTGCTTGACACGCGCAACGGCGTAATCTCGATGCCAATGCACTATCGCGGCAGCTTAAACAGCGCCAGCATTCGCACCGGCGAGGTGTTTAAAGAGGCGATTCGCTCAAATGCGGCCTCGCTTGTCTTTGCCCACAACCACCCCTCTGGCGACCCCACCCCCAGCGCCGAAGACATTAAAGTGACAAAATTGCTTGTCGAAGCGGGTAAACTGCTCGAAATTGAGGTGCTTGACCACATTATCATCGCCCAAAATCGTTATGTTAGCCTCAAAGAGCGCGGTGTGGCATTTTAACCAACTGACAATGCGCCAAAAATCATCCTTTATCCTCCGGCCTTCATCCCTTCTCGATGGCGCATTACTTCTCTTGGCGTTCGGATTGCGCATTACCCGTCTCGATGCACAAAGTCTGTGGTTCGATGAGGGCTGGTCATGGCATTTGGCGACCATGCCGCTGGGCGCGATGGTGGATGTGACGGCGGGCGACCGCAGCCCGGTGCTATATTACGCCGCATTGCATGGCTGGTTAACTTTGGCGGGGCAATCTGAGTTCGCCATGCGTTACTTTTCGCTGCTGGCCGATGTGGTGACGGTGGCGATTTTGCTGGCATTTGGGCGTGCATTAACGCATCGCCGAACGAGCAGTGTGCCCGCGTTGCTATGGACGCTTAGCCCAATGGCGATTTGGTTTGCCCAAGAGACGCGCATGTATGCGCTAGTCGCCACCTTTTGCACCGCCTCGTCGTATGCGCTATGGCGCTGGCTGCAAATGGTCACCCACGATCAGCAACGCCGTCGCCGATGGTTGATCGCCGCCGCCGCGCTGCTGGCCGCTGCCATTCACAGCCACTATTACGCCATTTTTCTGCTGCCCGCCCATGGGCTAATTGCGCTCACGTGGGCCATCGCCACGCGCCAATTCAAACGCTACCTGTGGCCTTACACACTCGCCGTCATCAGCCTGATGAGCACGGTCATTCCTTGGCTGCTTTATGCTTCGCGCGGGTTTGCCTACAGTGATGGCTTTGTTTTTCCGCTCAACACCATAGACGGGCGTTTGCGCGAATGGGCACAAGCCTTTGTCAGCGGCGGATTTACCGCGCCAAGCTCAGCACAATGGTTGCCAACTTTGTTGTTGGCCTTAGCACTGGGGCTTGTCGTTTTTGCTATCGGTCGGCGCTGGCAGGCGCTGGCCTTTGTGGTGATGATCGCACTTGTGCCGCTCCTGGCGGCAACCATTGCCGTGCGCGTGGTTTACCCCTACAAATCGGTCTTTCATGCCCGCTACCTCATTTATGCCGCACCGGCTGTGTGTCTGTTTTTTGCCGCACTCAACCTTAAAAACAAGCCTCGGCTGTTGCAATTTCTCACCTATGCTGGCCCAGCCGCGCTGTTGGTGCTGTGGCTACCCAGCCTCATCGCCAATTACAATAACCCAGCAGTGGCCCGCGACGACACTCGCGCCGCCGTGCAACACGTGCGTGAATCGTTGGCAGCAGGGGATGTGATCGTCATGCAGCGCGATAATTTTGCCGCCCATTACTATGGGTTGACCGGGCCAGCAATTTTGGCCGCGCCCAAAGGGCTACATGGCGTGCTTCAAAACGAAAGCCAGATCGTAAGCGAAATTAACGCCCAAGCCGCCAAACAGGTGCGTCTCATGCTGTGGCAAGACGATGTGGTAGACCCGCAGCGATTGCTCGAAAGCACCTTGTGGGCCAACGGTTTTCAGATCGGCGAATTGAATTATCGTCAAATTCGCTTGCCGCTGTTCCAAGTGCAATCGCCACTGCAACCGATTGCTTTTGCCTCCATTTCAGCCCAGTTTGGCGAAGCGTTGGCGTTGAATGGGGTATGGTTGCGCCCAACGGCGCGAGCGGGTGACTGGTTTTATGTGGTGCTACGCTGGCAGCCGCGCCAACCCGTGCCCGCCGATTACAAAGTGTTCATTCACGTGCTAGATGTCAATGGCAATTTGAAATTTCAGCGCGACAAATTGGCGCTGAGCGAACTGATGCCGATGACAGCGTGGCCCGCAGGCGAAAACCTGCGCGACCCCTACGCCGTCGTCGTGCCCGCCGATCTGCCCGCCGGTGAATACCGCGTGATGATGGGCGTGTATGACCCCGCCGCCCAAAATCAGCGCTTGCCCGCCCGCCTCAACGGCGCACCCGCGCCAAATAACGCCATCTTGATCGGCACAGTGCGAATTGGGAGTTGATAGTGATAGTGGATAGTGGATAGTTGAGGGTTAAGGGTTGAGAGTTGAGAGTAAGGTTGAGGCAAACCATCTGGCCTGTAAAATACCCAACTATCACTATCCACTATCACTATCCACTATGTTAACCCTACTCGGCCTTGGCCCCGGCAATGCCAACCTGCTCACGCGTGAAGCGTGGGACATACTAAGCACGGCCCAGCAAACCCAACACTGCGTCTATTTGCGAACGCGCAAACATCCGGCTGTGCAAGATTTGGCGCAAAGCTTATTGCCCAATTTAATCGTGCGCGATTTTGACGCACTTTACGACAATGCCGAGCAATTCGAGGCAGTATATGCCCACATCACCGCCGCCATCATCGCCGAGGCACAACGCGGCGATGTGATTTATGCCGTGCCCGGTCACCCGCTGGTGGGCGAATCTACCACGCCAGCCATTTTGGCCCAAGCCAAACAGCTTGGCATCGCCGTGCGCATCGTCAGCGGGCTGAGCTTCATCGAGTCGTCGCTCGAAAATATGGCCCTCATTGCGCCAATCAGCCCCGCACAATTGCAAATGCTCGATCCGATCAACGGCCTGCAAATTTGCGACGCGCTCGAATTGGCCGCAAAGCATCACCCACCAATCAACCCCGACCGGCCCGCGCTGGTGGCTCAAATTTACTCGCGGGCGGTGGCATCCGATGTCAAATTGACGCTGATGAACCAATATCCGCCTGAACACGAGGTGGTGATTGTGGGCGAAAAGACGGCCCACGCCGTCAAACTGTATGCGCTTGACCACGATGATCATTTCGATCATCTCACCTCGTTGTATGTTATGCCCTTGCCACACATCGGCGGGTTCGAGTCGTTGCAAGAGACCATCGCGCATTTGCGTGCGCCCGAAGGCTGCCCTTGGGACCGCGAGCAAACCCATCAAAGCTTGCGCACCACCCTGCGCGAAGAAGCATACGAGGTGCTGGACGCCATTGACCGTGACGATATGGACGACCTTAAGGAAGAACTGGGGGATTTATTGCTAAATGTCATTTTGCAGGCCCAGATCGCCACCGAAGAAGACTATTTTCGCAGCAGCGACATGGTCGCCAGTATTGACGCCAAGCTAAAACGCCGCCACCCGCATGTGTTTGGCGATGTGCAGGCCGATACCGCAGGCGAGGTCAGCGCCAACTGGGAAAAAATTAAGCAGCAAGAAAACGCAGCCAAACCCAAAGCCAAGCGGCAATCGGTGTTGGATGGCATTTTGCTCAATTTGCCCGCCTTGGCGCGGGCGCAAAAAATGGCGCACAAGGCGGCCAAGCAAGGCTTTGATTGGCGTGATAATGGGCAAGGCCCGGCCCAACGTGCCAATAAGGTGCGCGAAGAACTGGATGAGGTGCTGACAGCCCAAGACGAGACACATCGCGCCGAAGAACTTGGCGATTTAATCTTCACCACTTGCGTTTTGGCCGATGGCTATGGCATTGATGCCGAAAGTGCCTTACGCGAAGCCTGCCTCAAATTTGAGCGCCGATATCGCGCCCTTGAGCGCAAAGTAAAGGCCCGCAAACTGGATATGAAGCAAATGCGCGATGCTGAAATTGAAGCGTTGTGGCGCGAAGCCAAAGCCGAAACCGACCAAGCCACCATCGCCGCCTAAAAGCCGCCAGATGTCTGCAAAATGTCAATTCAAACGCTGGTCTAATAGCGTATCATTAAGATCGCAACTTACGCAAAGACATGTCAGAACAGGAACACCAACGCATCCTCAGCTTAATTGAAGCTGCCGAAATTGTTAACCAAGCCAACGAAGAGGCCGCCCGTGTCGCCAATATGGTGGCCGAACACATCGCACAAATTCAATCTATGGGCGAGGGCGACATCGCGCCGCCCCCGCCCGCCGTTATAGGCGAAGAAAACGACGACACCGGCTCAGACCTCGGTGATTTTGTGCCGCCCTTGCCATTTGACGAGATCATAGACGAAACGAACGGCTCAAAATATCTCACGTTACCGATCATGCCGCTGCGGGGCATGTTGGTTTATCCAATGTCGGCCATTCCGCTGCGCACCCAACAGGTTCGGATTTCGCGGCTCATTGACGACGCCACCCTGAATAAATCGAATATTGGCGTGGTAGCGATGAAAAGCGGCGACAAAGAAGACCCCGGCCCCGACGATATTTACCATTTAGGAACCATTGCCACGATTGTGCGCCAATTTAAAGGCCCCGATGGCACAGTCAACATGATTGTGCAAGGCAATGAACGTTTTCGGATTGTCGAATTTACCAGCACCGAACCATATTTGGTGGCGAAAATTGAGATTATGCCCGAAACCGATCCCGAAAGCACCATCGAGATCGAGGCGTTGCGGCGCAATGTGTCGCAAGCGTTTGGCAAAGTGGCCGAATTGCGCCCCGGCATGCCCGAAGAATTGGCCGGCATGGTGCAGGCCATCGAAGACCCACGCCAATTGACCTACGCCGTCGCCACCTATATGCCGCTCGATATGGCCGACGCCCATCGCTTGCTCAGCATTGATCAACTCAACGAAAAGATGGTGTTTTTGCTCGAATTGCTCAACAAGGAGTTGCGCGTATTAGAGCTAGGGCGTAAATTTCAAACCCAAGCCAGCAGCGAGATGGAAAAAGTGCAGAAAGAATATTTTCTGCGCGAGCAAATTAAGGCCATTCAAAAGGAATTGGGCGAGGCCGATGAGCAGACCGAAATTGCCGATCTGCGCGAAAAAATCGCCAGTTGCGGCATGAATGAAGAGGCGTTCAAAGAGGCTGAGCGCGAGCTAAACCGACTGGCAAAATTGCCCACCCAAGCCGCCGAATACGGGGTCATTCGCACCTATCTCGATTGGGTGGTGTCGTTGCCTTGGCAAAAAAATACCGCTGACAATTTGGATATTCCTCATGCGCGAGTTGTGCTTGACGAAGATCACTACGGACTAGACGACCTCAAGGAACGCATCCTCGAATTTTTGGCGGTGCGCAAGCGCAAGGCCGATTTACGGGCCGAACATGAGGCGCAAGCCATTGCAACTGCGGTTGCTGAAGTTGCGGGGGAAGCGGCAGGCGCTGAGGGCGAAGCCGCCACATCCGCCGCCAGCAGCCCAGCGCCCGCCGCGCCTGCCACCACCAGCAGCATTCGCCCCGAACGCGAAGGCGTCATTTTGTGCTTTGTCGGGCCACCGGGCGTGGGCAAAACCTCATTGGGAGCCAGCATCGCCCGTGCGATGGGCCGCAAATTCATTCGCGCCTCGATGGGCGGGGTGCATGAAGAATCGGAAATACGCGGGTTTCGGCGCACGTATATCGGCTCGATGCCGGGCCGCATCATTCAAAGCCTGCGCCGAGTCGAGAGCCGTAACCCCATTTTTATGCTCGACGAGGTAGACAAACTGGGCCGCGATTTTCGCGGCGACCCAGCCTCGGCCTTGCTCGAGGTGCTCGACCCCGAACAAAACCGCGAGTTCCGCGATCATTATCTTGATGTGCCGTTCGATTTGTCGCAAACGATCTTCATTTGCACCGCCAACACACTCGAAACTGTGCCCGGCCCCTTGCGTGACCGCATGGAGATTTTGTCGCTGAGCGGCTACACCGAAAAAGAAAAGCTGAGTATTGCACAAGGGTATCTTGTGCCGCGCCAGGTGAAGGAAAATGGGTTGCGGGTTAACGAAGTGGCGTTTACCGAAGTTGCTATCTTAAAATTAATGCGCGATTACACCCGCGAATCGGGCGTGCGCAATTTAGAGCGCGAGATCGGCAGCATCTGCCGAAAATTGGTTACCCGCGTGGCAGAGGGCAAAGCCACCTTGCCAGTGAATGTGACCCCGGCTATGGTGGGCGAAATGTTGGGCAAACCCAAGTTTTACTCCGAGGCAATCGAGCGCACACGCCAAACTGGCGTTGCCATTGGCCTGACTTGGACCCCCGTCGGCGGCGACATTATTTATATCGAGGCCACCCAAATGCGCGGCGGCAAAGGCTTTATGCTCACTGGGCAATTGGGCGAGGTGATGAAGGAGAGCGCCCAAGCGGCGTTGTCTTTCGTGCGCAGTCGCTCGGCAGAATTGGGCATTGACGAAAAGTTTTTCGAGAGCAACGATATTCATATGCACGTGCCAGCCGGTGGACAGCCCAAAGACGGGCCTTCGGCAGGCATCACCATGAGCACAGCCTTAGTATCGTTAATAACTGGGCGCAAAGTGCGACCCGATGTGGCGATGACGGGCGAGATTACGCTGCGTGGGATGGTGCTGCCGGTCGGCGGCATCAAAGAAAAAGTGTTGGCCGCGCATCGTGCGGGCATGAAAATCATCGTTTTGCCCAAGCGCAACGAAGTTGATCTCGACGAATTGCCGCAAGAAGTGCGCGAATCGCTCAAATTTGTCTTGGTCGAACGGGTTGAACAAGTATGGGAAGCAGCGCTGACCACCGCCGCGCCAGCCAAGTCTGCTGAGCCAGCGCCCGATGTCAAGCCCGCCGCCAAGACATCGAAGAAGAGCGGCAAAGTGAAGAAATAGCGGTTGTTGAAAATGCCGGCCTTGTTCGCAAGGCCGGCATTTTGCTATGCGTTGCGAAGGGTTATACCAATCGCTTAATCAAGTTGGAATAAATTAAGTTGCATAAATTGCCACGTCACCCCGACGCGCAGCGAGGGGTCTTTGCGGAAAATCAGCACGATGATT
>JAHBAL020000246.1 GCA_018500105.2 Anaerolineae bacterium | reverse complement strand
TTGTCATTTTCAAAATCCGATTTTTACCATGATCTTGTCACTCGTCTCTTCATTATTCGTTACAATTTGAACAAGGCATTGGCATTTTGACCACTACCCTTTTTGTCTGTGCACACTGCAACCTATTTCGGAAATGGGATATGACTCACCATTGTTACTTCGGTCTTGTGCGTTAGCTCGCCCATCTTAACACTTCTCTTAAGTTTCTCCCCCTTGCTGGACGCCTCGCCCTCCCCTGCGTCTATGTATTCGGAATGACCCGTTGAGGCAATAAGTTTCTTCCCCTTGCTGGACGCTGCGCCCTCGCCAGCGTCTATGTATTCGGAATGACGCGCAAACTAGATGCGATTAAAGTCCACTTTGATCGTGTGGTTGGTTTAACAGCTATTTTCACCTCAGAGCGAAATCGGCATTTCGCAACGTCCATCAGGCGATGTATTTCTTTTCTCAGATATCATTCGCCCAATGCCTAACAAAACCGTCGGCCTCATACTGGTCGTCATCGCCGGTATGGCCTTCGGCGCATTGCCCATCTTCGCCCGCATCGCCTATGCCGACGGGGTTGACCCGTTTACGCTGTTATTTCTGCGTTTCCTTATCGCCGGGACAATCATGCTTGCCATCGCCCTATTACGACGCGATGTTTTTCCGCGCGGCAAAACCCTGCTTGGGCTAATGCTGATGGGCAGCGTGTTGTATGTGGGGCAGTCACTCACCTATTTCATCGCCATCACGATGGCTTCGGCTGGCCTGATCTCATTGCTGCTTTTTCTCAACCCGGGCATTGTCACCTTGCTCTCAGCAGTGTTTTTTAAGGAACACATCACACGCTTGCAATGGGTGGCCTTGGCGCTGGCGCTGCTCGGCAGCGGGCTAACTGTGGGCGGCGATGCGCCGAATAGCGCCGCCGTTGCTACGCCCAATAGCACTTTGGGCATCATCTTGGGGTTATCGGCAGGGGTGATTTATGCCATCTACATCACGGTAGGCGGGTATTTTACGCGCGGCATATCGGCAGTGGCAGCCAGTGCCGTCATCATGCTCTCGGCCTTCGCCGTATTTGCCGTCATCACATGGGTGCGTGGGGCGCATTGGCCGCACAGCGGCTGGGGCTGGTTTGGGATTGGCGGTTTGGCGCTGGTGTCGTCTATCGTGGCGATATTTTGCTTTTTCGCCGGAGTGCAACGGGTTGGCGCGGCCACTGGCTCGATGATCGCCACCACTGAGCCAGTCACCACCATCGTTCTAGCGGCCTTGGTGCTGGGCGAGCCAATCGCGCCAATTCAAGCATTGGGCGGCGCGTTCATTTTGAGCGCCGTATTTTTGTTGGCGCGACGATAAAAGCAAGCGGCCCAGCCAGTATTTTGTGCTGGCTGGGCCGCTTGCATCCCGAATCCTTAATCTCTAATCCATCTAATCAGTCTTAGTCTGTCACACGCAAATCATCAAAACGCCCATTACGCAACGTCTCAAGTTGCGACTCAAGCTCGTGACGACGCGCTTCGGCAGCCGTGCGGCCTTCATTGATAATCTCATCAACATTGCTGCGAATGCGCCCGCGAGTTTCCTCGCCCGCATAAGGCGCAAGCACCAACCCAGCAACGGCCCCGATCATGCCGCCAAACATCACGCCCACGATAAAACTAAGTGTTGCTCTCATTTTTGTTTTCTCCTTATTGCCCTAAAATCATACTATCGTCGCTAGTTTTACTAACGCTGATAGATTTACATTAAGCAGATTTTACCCCGAAAAAATAGTTGGTATTAAAATCATTATATGCGTGATCAAAGAATTCAACGTTTACGTGCGGCTGCTCAAGCCGCTGGTATGGACTATGTCGCCATTGTGCCGGGCATGAACATGCTGTATTTCACCGGCTTGCACATGCACTTATCCGAACGACCGATTGTGTTGCTTTTTCCGGCTGCGCCCGATGCCCGCCCCGGCATCATCGTACCCGGCTTCGAGGTCGGCAAGGCCATGAGTGGCCCAGTCAAACTCAACTGGCACGTGTTTAGCTATGTGGATGGCGTGCCGTATGCCCAAGCCTTTGCCCAAGCTGCCGAGGCCATGCAACTGGATGGCAAAACCATCGGCGTCGAGCCACGCGCCTTTCGTTTTCTCGAATACAGCTTGTTCAAGCAAGCCGCGCCAGCCGTCAATATTGTGGCTGCCGATAGCGTGATCGGCCCGCTGCGCATAATCAAAGATGCCGATGAAGTGGCCGCCACCCGTCGCGCCATTCAACTGACCGAGCAAGTGCTGGCCGATGTGCTTGAGGAAGTCAAAGAAGGCCAAACCGAGCGCGAGATCGCAGGCATGTTGTCGGCAACGGCGATTAGACGCGGGGCGCATGGCGTGGCATTTTCGCCACTGGTGCAAATCGGCCTCAGCGCCGCATTTCCACATGGCAACGCTGGCGAACGCAAATTGCAGGCTGGCGACGTGCTACTCATTGACTTTGGCTACACGATGGACGATTACCCCGCCGACCTTACGCGCACGGTGGTATTTGGCACGCCCAGCGACGAAACCAAACGCATGTATGCAACGGTGCAAGCCGCCAATGCCGCCGGACGCGCCATTGCCAAGCCCGGCGTGGAATGCCAAGCCGTTGATCGCGCCTGCCGCGCTGTCATCGAGGCGGCGGGCTATGGCCAATATTTCACCCATCGCACTGGTCACGGGCTGGGGCTAGAGGGCCACGAGCCGCCGTATATCGTCGAGGGCGACAGCACCGTGTTGCAGCCCGGCATGATGTTCACCATCGAACCGGGCGTGTATATCGAGGGCGTGGGCGGGGTGCGTATCGAAGACAATGTGGTGATTACGGCGGATGGCTGCGAAAGCCTCACCACATTTGAACGCGAGTTGATCTGTTTGTAAATGCTCGATTTACTTGTGTTGTGGTCGTGGGAATACGACATCGAATTTAATTTACTATTGGCGCAGGCCTGCGCGGGGCAAGACGTGCAGGCCGCCTTTGTTGGCGAAGAAGCAGTGGCAACTGTGCCGCGCCAATTGAGCGATGGCACATTGCGGGCGCGGTGTGTGCTCGATCGGGCGTGGGATGAGGACACGCAAGACCATATCGCGGCAGTGCAGCAGCACGTGCCGCAGGTTTTGAATGATTACGACCTCGCCCGCCGCGCATGGAACAAACCCAGCACCCACTATTTGCTCATGCAGCATGGGTTAAACGTGCCACACATGCTCGTTTTGCCGTCGTTGCGGGCGCAGCCAGCCATCGCCGAGGTGGATTTGCGCCCTTTAGGGGGCAAATTTTCGGTGAAGGGTGCGCACAGCGGCGGCAGCGGGGTGCTGAGCGCCAAATCCACATGGCAAGACGTGTTGGCGGCGCGGGCGCTGTGGCCCGACGATGAAACCATTGCCCAGCCTTGGGTCGAGCCGGTGTTGTTGGGTGAGCGGCGGGCGTGGTTTCGGCTGTTTTACTGTTTGGGCGAGGTGATGGCGTGTTGGGCCGATGACCGCACGCATTTGCAATCGCCGGTCATGCCCGACGAGGTGGCGCATTGGGAATTGCAGCCGCTCGACGGCATGATGCAACACATTGCGCAGGTGTGCGGCCTCAATCTATTCTCGACCGAAATCGCCTATGACCGCAACTTCGGTTGGTTGGTGGTGGATTATGTCAACGACCCGTGCGATTTTCGCCCTAAGTCAATGGTGTATAACGGCGTTCCCGACGAGGTTTTGTGGCGCATTGCGCAAAAAATTGCGCGTTGGGCGCGAGAAAACCGTTAGCTTTTCAGATGCTGCCGCGCCATTGCTTGCACACGCGGGTCTGGGTCGGCAAATGATGCTATTTTTAGGGGGGCACTTCAGCGGATTGAGTGTGGTAAGGTCATAGCGGATTGAATTCGAAGCGGGTCAGGTGTTAGGAGCGACACCTTGTTGGGCTTTTGGGGATTCAGGTGGATTAAGGCTCTCGAAATCGGCGGAAAAGGCCGGCGACCCTGTCTTGAGGCCGTCAAGGGTATAACGCTGAATACCGCCTTGACGGGCTACCAATAATTCGCCCTTCGCATCCCATGTGGCCCAATCAACACTCGGATCAAGAAGCTCAGAATCATCGAGACGGAACTCGTAGGTGTGGCCGTTGAAATAGCCTCTGTAGAACATCCGTAGCACCGGGTGCTTGGGGGTGGGTTGCCAAGACCATCCAGGGTCACCCTCGTAAAGTGTGGCATAGGAGTTGTGCTTCAGGGAAATCTTCTGGCCCTTAACGAAATCACCTTCTCGCTTCCACCCATCGCGCTCCAGTCGATTGTGAAAGATTGGAAATACCTCTTGATTCCATGAAAACTGTTCGATCGAGAACGGAAATTTTTTGGATTTTGAGAAATCTTTGAGTGAGCCGTAATGGTAACCAACGTCGTTTGGTCGCAGGGTCCGCGCATCTGAAAAGAAACCGCCCCCACCCCAAGTGCCTAGGTTCGGGACATCGGCAACAGTGCGCAGCCACGGTGGTTCGCAGATCCCGTTCCAAGTATCGCCCCTAGCCCCTATCGCAAGATAGACCATCCAACGTCCGTCCCAAGAGAGATCACACCTCTCAGAGTAAATCCGGCCTCTGAACCACGATCCATGCTCCAATGCGTCGGAGTCGGTGTCCCACGCTATGATGTGGACCCACTTGCTGGGCTTGCGTCTGATGATGACGGCCTTCGATGCCCCGTGAGCGCGAAGGATATGCAATCGCGCCTTCGTTCTGGGCGTGGTCCAAGCGACAGGAAGATTCATCTCTGTTCTACTGATAGGCAAACAAAATAGATCTTGCATATTTACCTGCCAATTTTTAGATGTTTACAAGCCAAAATATTTGCGAGTGCCGCGCCCGCTCGTGTTGTTGTCAGGGGCGTGGAGTTCGGCAACGAGGGGGTTGAGGGGTGACATTAGGAAGCAGCGGGGGGTAAAATCCGTCGCGGGGTTTAGCGAGTAGTGATGCTATTTTTAGGCGGGCACTTCACTGCAACAAACCAAGTTCATGCAACGCCAAGACCACTTCCATCTGTGAGTTTGAGCGCTTATCCAGTTCCGCGCCGACTTTTTCCAAACTCATTTGCCACAACACTTTAGCCCCTTGCGCAATAATTCCGGGATTTTGCTGAATAATGTCCGCTGCGGCGATTGCGTACGAAGCGTTCTTTCCAGACCCACTCTTACCGTAGTCATCGCGGGGAATGCCGAGAATTCGACCTGCGCTAGCCAAGCCAAGAAAAGCTCCCTTCGGGCAACCTTTCTTCTGTGATGAATCAGAATATGGGAATATCATCTCCGCCGCTTGAATCCAGGCCTGCAAAGGCGACACACGCTTTTCTTTGGTAATTGAGACCGCCAATTTCGCCACTTCTCCATATTTCCTCATGATTTCCTCCTCTAGTCAAAAACAACAATACGCATCAGGTGCGACACGCCGCGCCGTCGCCTGATGCACTCCCGCTCATTACTTGGCTCGCGCATCGGGTAAGGCATTCGCCGCTCCACATCTTCTATTGCAACATAAAACAAACAATCGCTTAAATGCACTTCGTCAGGCACGTGGCATCTGGCAAGATCGAGATGATATACCGAATTTGGCAGAACTTAGAAAAACGTGGGAGCGAATTTTGATTTTCACCACAAAGCACACGAAGAACTCAAAGATCTAAATCTAACGACCTTTCTTATCTTTGTGTGCTTTGTGCTCTTTGTGGCGAAATATTTCTAGGTCACGCAAGCATTCAAAAGCCTAACTACGCAAACAAATGCCGATTATCTTTCACCCAATGCCACAATTCTTGGATGCCATCCCATAACTTCACTTGCGTCTGCCAGCCCAAGAGCGTGTTGGCCTTGGCATTGTTGCTCACGAAAATAGGTTGGTCGCCGGGTCGAGTCTCGCTATATGCCACCGGAATGTCGTGCCCCGCCAATTCTTCGAGCATGGGGCCACATTCGGCCCAAATCGAAACTGTGTTATCCACGCCGCCGCCGACATTAAAAATTTCGCCACTCACGCGGTCAATATTGCGCCACGCGGCATCGTAGGCCGCGATTAGGTCGCGCACATGCAGCATATCGCGCACCTGCTTGCCATTGCCATAAATCTTGAGCGGGCGGCCCATGACGGTGGCGATGATGAAATGCGCCAGCCAGCCCTGATCTTCGACGCCGAATTGGCGCGGGCCGTAAATGGTGCTTTGGCGAAAAGTGACGGTTTTTAGCCCGAAAATGCGGGCGTAATCGCGCACATATTGATCGCCCGTGCCTTTCGAGCAGCCATACGGCGAGTGAAAATCGAGTGGTTGGTGTTCGTCAATACCGTTCGGGAAATCGCGGAAGCGATAGCGCGTCGCCTCTTCGATCACCGCCACCTCTTCCATGCCACCATACACTTTGTTGGTCGAGGCGAAGAAAACCGCGGGCGGCTTGGGCAAATTTCGTGCTACTTCGAGCACGTTGAATGTGCCGAGCGCGTTAATTTCAAAATCTTCACGCGGGTTGGTTACCGAGGTGGTGACCGCCACTTGCGCGGCCAGATGCACGATCAGATCGGGCTGGGCCAAGTCAAGCGCCTCACGCAATTCGTCTTCGCGGCGAATATCGCCGACATAGGTTTGCAAAACACCGGTTTGCGTTTGGGCCAATTTTTTTAGCCACGCCAAATTGTTGGCCGTGCGTGGGCGCGACAAATTGTCGAACAGGGTGATATGATTGCCAAGGCTTAAATGATGAGCCGCCAGATTACACCCTACAAACCCCGCGCCACCAGTAATGAAAACTCGCATAATTAAAACGGGGCGGAATTATATGTGATGAATTATGAATTATGAATGATGAATGATGCGTGATATTAAGGCTGTTCAAAAGTCGTTTCGTCATTCCCGCGAAAGCGGGAATCTATAACCAGATGGGTGTAGTTTGACTGGTTTGCCGCATTTTGACCTGCCTCGTTATGGATCTCCGCTTTCGCGGAGATGACGAGTTAAGTGAAGTGCTGACTGTTGAACAGCCTTGGATGAGTTATAAATCTTCTTACAATGATCGCGTTGAGTTTATATGCCGATTTCACGACATCACCCTCGATCACGCCATTTATCATTCATCACTCATCATTCATAATTTCACTCATGACGCATTCTCTTACCTCTATCATCATCCCCACCCAACGCGGGCGGCAATGGCTGCCGGCCTGTTTTGCGGCACTGGCGGCGCAGACCTACCGCGATTTTGAGGTGGTAGTGATTGACAACGCCAGCACCGACGGCACGAGCGAATGGCTGGCGACGGCTGAGCATGGCTTGCAAGTGCGCATCATTCGCAACGAACATAATATCGGCTTTGCGGCGGCGATCAATCAAGGCATTCGAGCAAGCGCTGGGCCGCTGGTGGCCTTGCTAAACGACGATACCGAGCCTGCGCCGGGCTGGCTGGCGGCATTGGTCAGCGCCATCGGCCACGACGATGAGCGAATTGGCGCGGTGGCTTCGCTCATGACCTTTGCCGCCCAGCCCGATGTGGTGCAAAGCGCAGGCATTGCGATAGACCGCGCCGCAATTGCATGGGATCGGCTGGCAGGTCGCGCCATCACCGCGCCCGAATGTCAACAGCCATGCGATATTTTCGGCGCGTCGGGCGGGGCTGCGCTGTTTCAGCGGGTCATGCTCGACCAAATTGGCTTGTTCGACGAGCGATTTTTCGCCTATCTCGAAGATGCCGATTTGGCATGGCGGGCACAGCGGGCCGGTTGGCGCTGTCGCTATGCGCCACAGGCACGGGTGCTGCATCACACCAGCGCCACCAGCGGCGAAGGCTCTCCTTTTAAAAGGCGATTGCTGGGGCGCAACAAAATTTGGATGGTGGCGAAAAATGCGCGGCTGCGCGACCTGCCGCTCATCCTGTTTTATGACGCACTGGCGGTCGGGTTTCGCCTGTTTGCCCAGCGCGACACGCATGCCCTGCGCGGGCGCATTGAGGCTTGGCGAGACCTTGGCCCAGCGCTACAAGCGCGGCAGGCCAGTCGCCCATCCACCCCCCCCCAAACGCCGCCCCCAATGCCCAGGCCCCTTTTAACATCCCCGCCCCAACCAGACAGACGCC
>JAHBAL020000478.1 GCA_018500105.2 Anaerolineae bacterium | reverse complement strand
AGATGTGTATAAGAGACAGGATTGCGTGGCTTATCGTTTTGACGATTTTGTGCCCTTGCTCAAAGGCAATTTGGGGCTGCAACAATGGTGGGATCGGGTGCGTTTATTTGGATGACAACGCCGCCCGCACCGCTTCCATACTTCGACGATTGACGCCCATATCGCCGCGACCGAGCCGCGAGGCCGAGCGAAAATCAATGCGACTATTGCCCGCGCCGCCATCGCTCAGCACAAATTCGGCATCATCAATGTAACCCATGCCGGGGGTGCGAAATTCGGCGTGAACATAGCCGGTGCTGTTGGTCACGATGTTGACATTGGGTAAGGTTTTGAGCGCTGCCAACAATTTGTCTTGGGCCTGCGCAGGCGTGCCTACCAGCGAAATCGGCGCAATTTGATGCAGTGCCGTCGTGGCCTCGGTCGAGACACAGTTGGGCGACGCTGGGCAAGGCGCGAGTTTGCCATTTTGCAAGCCGATGGTCTTGGGCACTGGGCTAATGGCAGTAACCAGTTCGCGCCGCAACAAAAAGCCAATTCCCGCTAAAACAACGATGATTCCAATTAACATACCACATCCTTTGAGTCCTCTTTTCATACGCGGGGCATTCTACGGGGCCAAGCTGAGATAAATGTAAGTCAAATCTAAATGTATAGCTTGTATAGGTTGAAGGCGTGCAAAACACATCACGATTTTGGGATGAGCAACATGCTGCCCGGAATTAGAATTTCGCCGGACACGTGCGGATTGGCCAAGCGCAACAGGTTCAAATTGCAGTTGAAGCGACGGGCCAAATGAGCGACAAAATCGCCGGGTTGGGCTAAATAGATCAACCCATGTTGGATCACGGCCAAGGCGGTGGGGCGTAGTGGTTCGCCCGATATCACATTTAAGGCTTGCCCAGCGTCAACTTGCACACGAGCGCCATCCGACACAACCGTCATCGCGCCCTGCATCACCTCGCAATGCGTTTGGCGCGGCGAGAGCACTTGCACCGAGCATTCGCCGCCTTGGGTCGAGATACGCGCACTGGGCGTTTGAATAACAAACGCATCGGCAGCAGTCAGTCGGCGCGTAATTTTGGCGTTCAATTGCCCCATCAACAACTGCAACTCGACATTGGTTTGCTCGCCTTGCCGCGCCAATTGCGCCAACAACACGCGGGTTTGGGGTCTAACCTCGACCAATTGCCCCAAGAAACACTGCATTTGAATTTGGTTGTCGCGGGTCCATAATTCATCGCCCGCATAGGCGGCCAAAAACATGTCTTTTGGCACGTCGAACCTGTTTTGCCTGCGGTTTAGCTCAATATTCCCCTGGCGCACATGGGCACGCGCAAATGCGCGAAATGGCTTGAGCAAAAGCTCAGGCGAATTATCAGCCGACGCTGGGGCCAATAGAAATTCGCCCGCCGCCTCGATCAAGTGCGCCATTGTGGTGGCGGCGCTCTCAACGGCTTGGACTACTGGTCCGCGCTGGCGTTGATTTTGTAACAGATCGCGCATACGCGCCTGAATTTTGGCTTGTTTGGCCTCGCTCATGGGCTGGGTTTGTGTGCCACGCCGAACCGCCGCCGAGAATGTCAATTCATTCATGCACACCTCTTTCCCCCAAATAACCACTCTCTATTAAGGCTTGCCGAAACGCGACACGGGCGCGGCTAAGCAATGACTCAACACTTTTATAAGTTTTTTTCATAATGACTGCAATTTCAGTGACAGATAACCCTTCGCTATAGCGCAAAATTAATACCTCTTGCGCCTGTGGTGGCAAGCGCCGCAACGCCTGCTTAAAATCTAAGTCAATGTCGTTTTCAGACGCCATCAGCGTCAACGGAATTTCATCGGTATCTCGGTGTCTACGCCAAAAATCCACTGTTTTGTTGTGCGCCACCGCATAAAGCCATGTCGCAAAGGCGACTTGCCCGTCAAAATTATTGATTGATTTCACTGCCGCGACAAACGTTTCGCTGAGCACGTCTTCCGCATCCTCTTTACTGGGCAAATGGCAATACAAATAACGAAACAAACGCCGATGCCACTGGCTAAAAACAAGGTTCCACGCCTCTTCGTCTTTACGTTGCAATTGCCTGAGCAGCGTCATGCTGATGCTTGCCGTAGCCGTTTGATCTGGCACAAACGAGTCGGCACTGGCCGACCCCAAACCTGACATTAGGCTGATAAATTGCCGCCACACGCTGGACGCTGTTGAAAATGACATTCACTACACAAGTCGTTTAGAAAGCGCTTTTTCCTTCGTTGGAATGATTAAATCATGCAAAGTTCGCTGAATTTAAGCTGACGTGCGATAATGCTCCCTCGTTATGCCATACGATTTTTCAAACAAAGTAGCCGTTGTGACCGGCAGTGGGCGCGGCATTGGTCGTGCCGTTGCGCTCAACCTCGCCAGCCAAGGGGCTGACATCGTCGTCAATTATTTTCGCCGCCGCGAGCCAGCCGAAGAAACGGTGCGCGATATTGAAGCGCTGGGCCGCAAAGCGGTGGCGGTAAAAGCCGATATGGGCGAGCCAGACCAAATTGACAAACTGATTGACGAGGCGGTCAAAGCCTTTGGCGGTTTTGATATTCTCATCAACAACGCCGCGTCGGGCTATTTTCGGCCAGTGATGGAGCAACGGGTCAAAGGCTGGGATTGGACCATGAACATCAACGCCCGCGCCGCCCTATTTACCTCGCAAAAAGCCGCCCCGATCATGGCGCAACGTGGCGGTGGGGCGATTGTCAATATGATGAGCGTCGGCAACCTGCGAACCCTGCCCGATTATGTCGTTATTGGGGCATCGAAAGGGGCGCTAGAGGTGGTGACACGCTATTGCGCGGTTGAATTGTCGCAATTCAACATTGTGTGTAATGCCGTTTCGCCCGGTGTGATCGAAACCGACGCGCTGAATTACATCACGTTTAAAGATCAGATGATCAGCGGCGCACTTGACCGCACGCCCGCCGGCAAATTGGTCACGCCCGAAGATGTCGCCAAGTGCGTGGCGTTCTTGTGCAGCCCCGACGCAAATATGATTCGCGGTCAAACCATCGTTATTGACGGCGGGTATTTGATTTCGGCGAAGTAACAAGTAGGGCACGACATATCGTGCCCTACTCATTTCATAAAAATAAAATCACACCCCGCCTAACGGCTGCAAACTCCCCGCAATCGCCGCGCGATGCGGCTCGAGCCAAGGCGGCAATTTCAGCGTCGAGCCGAGTTGATCAACCGCCTCATCCACCGCAAAGCCCGGCCCAGCTGTCGCCAATTCGACAATATGCCCATCGGGGTCGTTGGTGTAAATGCTCTTAAAGTAAATGCGATCCATCACCGGCGAGACGCGATACCCGGCCCGCAGCAATTTTTCGCGGTATTCCAGTTGCGTGGCTTCGTCGGGCACGGCCAAGGCAAAATGATGGGTTTGCCCCGCGCCCATCCGTGCGGGCGGCTCGGTGCGCGGATTGCGCTCGAAGTAGGTCAGCACTGTGCCCGGCCGACCATCGCCCACACCCCAATACCAATGCGCGCTGGTTGGGTCGTCAAAATTTGAGGTGCGCTTCACCAGCCGCATCCCCAACATCTCGCCAAAAAACGCATGGGTGCGATGAATATCTCGACCAATGGCGGTAATGTGGTGCATCCCGCGTGATAGCGCCATGTCAGGCGTGATGGCTAGCACGGGTTCGGGCCATGTCTCGGTGCTAATTCGGGCCTCATCGCGGTTTCGCACCACCATTTCGGCGGGCGGTGGGCGATACGCCAGCCCCAATGCGTCCGGCGCTTCGTCACGGCTCCAGCCCGGCCCCAGCGTGGCAATCTCCAAAATTGTGCCGTCGGGGTCGTTGAAATAAATAGAGGTGAAATAATGCCGGTCATATGGCCCAGACACGCGCAACCCCAAATCGGTCAAACGCCGTTTCCATTTCAACAACGCACTAAGGTCGGCCACCGCCAAGGCATAATGATGCGTGCCACCCATGCCGGGCTTGCCTTGTTGCGCATGTTTCCATTCAAAAAACGTAATGGCCGAGCCAGGGCTGCCGGTGTGATCGCCATAATACAAATGATAGGCGCTTGGATCATCAAAATTGACTGTTTTTTTAACCAAACGCAGCCCCAACACCTGCGTATAAAACGCAAGATTGCGCCGCGCATCGGTCGTGACGAGGGTGATGTGGTGTAAACCTTGAATCATGACAAAAAAATAAGCATTTAACGAGTGCTAAATAACCCAAATCGGCTTCACGAATCGCTCGTGAGCTTTGCATATGCGTTTAATAATAACCGAGAATTTTTTTGCCAATCGCCACGCGCTTCGACCACAGCACGATTGTGCTGCGCCAGCGCAAGACGGGCGGCATCCGGCATCTGCGCTGCCGCAATGATGGCCTCGGCGACGGCATTTGTGTCACCCTTGCCCACCAGCCAGCCCCAACCCGTTTTGTCTTGTGCATTATCCATTGCGCTCACCCACTCTCGATTGCTGGGAATGTCGGTGACGATGGCAGGCCGACCGGTTGCCATTGCCTCAAGCAGCGAAATAGATGTGCCGTCGGTGTGGGCGCAGCTAATATAGACATCGGCGGCGGCGAAATGGGCAGCTTGTTGGTTGTGCGGCAACATGCCGGTAAATTGCACCGCGCACTCGGCCCCGTATTGTGCAATGATGTCACGGATTTTGCCAGCCAACGAGCCACCGCCCATCATGACCAATTTCAACGGGCGCGGTGCGGCGTTGCCCAAGCGTTGCCACGCCAAACAAAACCCCTCGACCAAGGTGTCCGTGCCATACAGCGGCTCCCAACTGCGGGTCGAGAGCACCACAAATGGCCCCGTTTGCGGCGGCGTGGCAAATGGAAATTGTGGCAAATCAATGCCCCATGCAAATTGGGTGATGCGATCGTCGGGGATGGGTGCAAATTCTCGCGCCACATCGCGCACCCAATCCGAATCGCAAATAAAGCCGTCGGCGTGACGCAGCGTAAAGGCCGTCACCCAGCCATTGAGCGCATCGCGCCGCGCTGTGGTCAAAATGTCTGATCCCCACGACATGAGCAAATGCGGATGCGCATTTGCCAGCGCTGTCATAAAGCCACAGGTCTGCACTGGCCCTGCGTGAATGAGGTTGGGGCGAATGTCGGCCAGCACGCGCTCAAAGTCGGCCATGAGCGGCAAACAATCGGCGGGCGTGTTCACTTGGCAATGCAGTCCGGCCCATTCAACCAAGCGCACCCCATCGGGCAAAGGCCGCTGCTCAAACACGACCGACCCGCTGGCGAAGCGCACATAAAAAAATTCACTCGTCGGCAACGCTTGCGTCAGCGCCAACAAAAAACGCCGGTCGTGCGTGGTGTAATCGCGGCTAAAGTAGAGGATCTTCATGAAAATATCGGGCATTGTGTAGGAGCACGGCATGCCGTGCTCCTACACAATGCCGTAAACCTGTATCACACCTCGTCTTACTCATAATTCCGGTCGCGGCGCATTTTTTTGGTAGCACTGGCGCGTTTTTTGCCCGCAAGCCGTTGCTCTTTGGCTGCGCGTGAGGGTTTGGTTGCGCGGCGCTTTTTGGGCACAATCAACGCCTGCCGCAACAGATTGGCAAAGCGCGTCACCACTTCCTCGCGGTTTCTAAATTGGCTGCGGCCTTGTTGCGATTCGAGATGCAGCACGCCATCTTTGTCGAGATAGCTCGCCAATTTGACAATGACCAGCGTTTTTTCGGCCTCGCTCAAAGCTGGCGTGTTCACCACATCAAACATCAGCTCGACGTTGCTCTCGGTTTTATTGGTGTGCTGGCCGCCCGGCCCTCCGCTGCGGGCAAAACGAAAACTCAAGGCTGCCGCCGGAATACGCACTCGGTCATTAATGATCACGTCGTTGGGGCGTTCGGGCGGGTCGAATGGCGCATCATCGTTTTGAGGGGCTATGTCCATGTTCATTACGCCATCGCGTGGCGATGCGTGGCCGAATATGCACCCGTGACATAATGCTCAAGCTGGCGCTCAATATCGCCGAGCAGCGAGCTGGCCCCAAAACGCATCAAATGCGGCTGTAGCCATTCGTCACCAAGCTCGTCTTTCATCAGGCACAACCAATCGAGCGATTGTTTGGCGGTGCGGATGCCGCCCGCTGGTTTGAAGCCAACTTTGTGGCTTGTGCGCTGCAAATAATCGCGAATGGCCCGCACCATCACCAGCGAGACGGGCAAAGTGGCGTTGGTTGGGGCCTTGCCGGTGCTGGTTTTAATAAAATCGGCCCCTGCCATCATGCACACCAGGCTGGCCTTCATCACATTTTCCAGCGTGCTCAGTTCGCCAGTTTCAAGAATGGTCTTGATGTGGGCTTCGCCGCAAGCTTCGCGGTAGGCTCGCACCTCATCATACAGCGCCTGCCAATGCCCCAGCAGCACATGCCGCCGCGAGATAACGATGTCAATTTCACGCGCACCGGCGGCCACCGAATGATGAATTTCTTGCACCCGCAACTCAAACGGCGTCATACCCGCCGGAAAACCGGTCGAGACCGCCGCGATGGGAATATCGCGGCCTTTTATCGCCGCCACTGCTGTCGGAACCATCTCGTGATACACGCACACCGCCCCGCAAGTAATGCCGAGCGACTCCGCGCCCAGCGCCGCCAACAATTCATGGCTGACCGGCTGGCGGGCCTTGGCACACAGCCGCCGCACATTACCGGGCGTGTCGTCGCCTTGCAAGGTGGTCAAATCCATCAGGGTAATGGCCCGCAATAGCCACGCGGCTTGCCATTCTTTTTTTACACTGCGGCGAGTCGTCAGGGTGGCGCAACGGCGCTCGACGGCGCTGCGATTGACATGCACAGCCTCGACCCATTCAAGGTCAAGCGGGATTCCGGGGTTTCGTGAGGACATAGGTAAAGGTTGCAAGTTGCAGGTTGCAAGTTGCAGGTGGCAGGTGGCAGGTGGCAGGTGGCAAGTTGAAGGTTTAAGACTCTCGACTTGCAACCTGCCACCTGCAACCTGCAACCTTTTTATTGATTATACTTTTGCCACCTATGGTGATTGTGTGGATTCCTTCATTGCTGCGGCGCTTGACTGGCGGCAAAGCCGAGTTACGGGCCGAACTGCGGGCCGATGGCGCAACCGTGCGCGAAGTGATTGATCAACTTGAGCAAACCTACCCCGGCCTTAAGGCACGGCTGGTCGAAGATGGGCGGCTCAAGCCCAGCTTCGCCGTCGTGGTAGATGGTGTATCCTCCGACCTCGGCCTGCGCCAAACCCTCGCCCTCAACAGCGAATTGCATTTTGTGCCTGCGTTGAGTGGGGGGAAAGAAGTAGAGAGTGCTAAGTGCTAAGTGCTAAGAGTTGCTGCACTTAGCACTTAGCACTTAGCACTTTCTGCTTAACTGAAGGCTTGAATCCCGGTTTGGGCGCGGCCAAGGATGAGGGCGTGGATGTCGTGTGTGCCTTCGTAGGTATTCACGGCCTCTAAGTTCATGACGTGACGGATGACATGAAACTCGTCGCTGATGCCGTTGCCGCCGTGCATGTCGCGGGCGACGCGGGCGATATCGAGCGCCTTGCCGCACGAATTGCGCTTGACGATAGACACCATTTCGGGCGTGGCTTTGCCTTCGTCCATCAAGCGACCCACGCGCAATGTGCCTTGCAACCCCAGCGAAATTTCGGTGAGCATGTTCGACAATTTAAGCTGAATGAGTTGATTGGCGGCCAACGGGCGACCAAATTGCTTGCGGTCGAGCGTGTATTGACGGGCTGCATGCCAACAAAATTCAGCCGCACCCAATGCGCCCCACGAAATGCCGTATCGCGCCTTGTTCAAGCAGCCAAATGGCCCCTTCAACCCCTTGACGTTGGGCAACAAATTCTCGTCGGGCACAAACACTTCATCCATCACAATTTCGCCGGTGATGCTGGCGCGTAGGCTAAATTTGCCCTCGGTCTTGGGAGCCGACAAGCCCTTCATGCCTTTCTCTAGCACAAAGCCGCGAATGTCGCCGTCCGCGTTGTTTTTGTCGCCAAACGCCTTGGCCCACACCACAAACACATCCGCAATCGGCGAATTGGTGATCCACATCTTGTTGCCATGCACAATCCAGCCGCCATCCACCTTGGTGGCGCGGGTTTCCATGCTGCCGGGGTCGCTGCCGTGATTCGGCTCGGTCAGGCCAAAGCAGCCGACAAATTCACCCGTTGCCAATTTTGGCAAATATTTGCGCCGTTGCGCCTCATTGCCATAGCTGTAAATGGGGTGCATCACCAGCGACGATTGCACGCTCATGGTGCTGCGATAGCCGCTGTCTACCCGTTCGACCTCGCGGGCCACCAAACCATAGCACACATGATTCAGCCCAGCGCAGCCGTATTCTTCGGGCAAAGTGCTGCCCAGCAACCCCAATTGCCCCATTTCGTTCAAAATCTCGCGGTCAAATGTCTCGTGGCGATTCGCTTCGAGCACACGCGGCATCAGTTTGTCTTGACAATAGTCGCGGGCGGCATCGCGCACCATGCGCTCTTCGTCAGTTAGTTGGTCATTGAGAAGGAAGGGATCATCCCATTGAAAGGTGTTTTTGCTTGCCATGATTGATTCGTATCTTCCCAATAATGAGCGGTAACACGTTTTCACCGAACTCACTATCTATGCCCCCGAAGTGGGCATAGATAGTGAGTTCGGCATTACATTTTTAGTTACCTCTGATTATCAAGATTATTTATGCGGTTTTATTTTAGGTTTAAAACATTCCTCAACTTTATTTTACCCGCAAAAGAATATCCAAAACAGTGATATTCGCCGTGTTTATTGCGCATAAAATAGCCTACCGATGCACACCCCACACCCCTATTTCGACCTCCCTAGCGATCAATTTGAGATGACACTCGGCACGCGCCCGCTCGGCCATGCCCAACTCATCGAAGTAGATGCCCATTACCACGCCGAAATTGCCCAACGTGAAGCAATTTTGGCTGAAGAACACGGCTATTATTTTCAAGTCTTGCCCGGCAGCGAAGCCGCTCAATGGGAGACTGTTGAATTAGTGCTGACCTCGATGACGCGGGACTACCCCGATCATTTTCAACTTGAGCGTCAAGGCGAAATGTGGACATGGCACAACCAGCTTTTGGGCCAGCACGTCACCTTTCGGCTGGGCGATCCCGCTTCGCTGCCCCATGCCCCACTCGATTGGCTAGGCCGCCAAGTGCAAGAAGATTTGTTGATTATGGACACCAACGACCCCGAATGTCCGCTGGTGGCGGGGCAATTGTGTTTTGCTAGTCGCTGGAGTTTGGGTGAAAAGATGGGCTTGTCGGCCATGCTTATTCATGGCCCGGTGCCCGAATACGCCCAACGTATCGGCAGACCGGTGGATATGCTCATGAACCGGCTCAAATCGGACCGCCCTGTATGGCGCATCAATTGGTCTATGCACGCCTGCCCCGATCTCAACCTTGCGCCCAAACACGGCGTGTATCAAGACGCACAAAAATTGCTGGTGACTGCCCAAAATGCGGGCGAACGCTGTTTTTATCGCGTCGAGCGCCAAACCCTGAGCAAATTACCGCGTAGCAATGCCGTCTTATTTGGTATTCACAGTTATTTGGCTTCGGTGGGTGAGTTGAGCGCCAACCCCATTTGGGCGCAGCGCATGTTGGGCATCTTGCGCAGCTCGCCGCCTAGCTTTATCCGTTACAAAGGCTTGCTGTCTTACCTTGAGCCACTCACCGCTTATCTGCAAGCACGGGCGATGGTGTAATTTATCCGTAGCGCCTTTATCGTAGCGCCGTCATCCTGACGGCCTCCCTTATTTTAATAGGCCATTATTGAACGTCGTTAGCGAAGCGAAAGCGCCGTCAAGATGACGGCGCTACGCTGACGCGCCGCTATATTGGCGAATGCCGGCCCGCCAAACCCGCGCCGCGCCCAAAAACACCAACACCGCAAAACCCAGCCACGCCAGCACTTGCCACACCGGCAACTCGCCGCGCAATGCCTGCACCGGAACCGAGGTCGCCACCGCAATCGGCACAACGAAGGTGATCAAAATGCGCAGCCACGCCGGAAAAATACTAACGGGGTATTTGCCCGCGTCCATCAGTGCCGCCAAAATTGTGACATTGTTGTCAAATTTAGTAAACCAAAATACCGCCGCGATCAACACAATCCACAGGCTATAAATCAGCGTCATGCCGCTCAGCGCCAGCACCAAAAACATGACAAAATCGGCCAGCGCCACGCCGCGCCCTGTCATATTGATGCCAATCGGGATCATAATGAGTGCCTGCGCAATGTTTTGTATTTGCCAAATGGTGATGCGATTGAGGCTGACCAGCAATTGGCTATTGACCGGCAACAAAAAAGTGTAATCGAGCGTGCCTTGTTGCACTGCCTTGTTGAAATATTCGGTGTTTGGAAAAATAATGCCAAACAAGATCGCCATCACCAATTTCCACACCCCCAACAGCACCACCATATCGCCGTTGCTCCAGCCACCCAAATTGTCGGTATTGGTATAAATCACGCCCAACGAAATCAGCTCCCACGCCAGCCACATCAGGCTGGTCAACAACTCAACCGCCAAATTGGCGCGATATGCCATCGCAATATGCAAATTGAGCTTAAGATAAGCGGTGATGATCTTTAAAATGCGCATCTTTTAAGATTAATGATTAATGGTTAGCGGTTAATGGTCTGACTACTGACTACTGACTACTGACTACTGCCATACTACTCACCAACGACTCTTGGAGCTTCAGCGCCTCACGCGCTGCCATTTGCTCGGCGATTTGCTTGCTGTGGCCCTGCCCCGTCGCCGCCATCAATTCACCCAGCCACACCTCAACCTTAAATTTTTTGGCATGATCTGGCCCTTCAGTGCCAAACAACTGATAACGCGGCGTGACATTGAGCACGCTCTGGCTCCATTCTTGCAGCACGGTCTTGGCGTCGCGGTCCAAATTTTCGCTCAGCAGCGTATGCGCGGTGGCATTGAGCAACGGCACAAAGAATTCCTGCGCCGCCGCCATGCCTTGGTCAAGGTAAAGCGCCGCCAAAACCGCCTCAAACGCATCGCACAAAATATTGGCACGTTGGCGCCCGCCGCTCTCCTCCTCACCTTTGCCCAAACGCAACTCGCTGGGCAAGCCAATGGTTTGGGCAAATTGCGCCAGCGCCGCCGAGCGAATAAGCGCGGCCCGCAGCGAGGTCAGACGCCCCTCGCCCAAGGTCGGGTATTGCTGATACAACCATTCGGCGGCGATGTAATTGACCACCGCATCACCCAAAAACTCTAAGCGTTCATTGTTTTGCACTGGCGCTTCTTTGGTCGAATGCTCATTGGCATACGATTTGTGTGTGAGCGCCGTCGCCAACAAGTCGGGGTTATAAAATTCCGGAATCACGCTTCAAAACGCTTGACAACCAACACGCTGTTATGCCCACCAAACCCAAACGAGTTATTCATCGCCACCCGCACCGCATGTTTACGCGCCTCTTGCGGCACATAATCCAAATCGCAACCCGCCGCCACATCCGGCTCGGTGAGATTGATCGTCGGGGGCACAATGCCGTCGTTGATCGCCGCCACACACGCCGCTGCCTCAATCGCACCCGCCACGCCCATACAATGCCCGGTCATGCTCTTGGTGCTGCTGGTCGGCACTTTATAGGCGTAATCGCCCAACACCGACTTAATCGCCTTGCTCTCCGACACATCATTGAGCGGCGTCGCCGTGCCGTGCGCGTTAATATAGTTCACGTCTGTCGGCTGCAAATTGGCATCGGCCAAAGCGCGTTTGATGGCCCGCGCCGCGCCTGTGCCGCCCTCCGCTGGCGCAATAATATGATGGGCATCGGTGGTTTGCCCATAGCCCACAATCTCGGCCAAAATACGCGCCCCACGCGCCAGCGCAAACTCCAATTCCTCCAAAATCATCACGCACGCGCCTTCACCCACCACCACACCGTCGCGGGTTTTATCGAACGGGCGCGGCGAATTAATCGGCTGCGACACCTTGCTCAGCGCCCCAATTTGGGCAAAACCAGTCATGCCCAACTTCGCCACCGTCGCATCGGCCCCGCCGGTCAACATGGCTTTGGCCTTGCCGTAGCGCACCAAATCGAAGGCTTGCCCAATACTATCATTACCTGTCGCACACGCCGACACCGGCGAATAGGACGGCCCTTGCGCATTTGCCATAATCGCCACCATGCCCGCGCCACCATTGTGCATAAACATCGGCACAATAAATGGGTTGACGCGGCGCACGCCCTTTTGGTTGAGCACATCGTGTTCAGCCACCAACGATTTGTGCCCGCCCACCGACGACCCAATCACCACACCCACGTCTTCGCTTAGATCGGGCGTAATGACCAACTTGGCATCTTGTAACGCCTGCTTCGCCGCCGCTACCGCAAAATGTTCATATTGGTCAGCCCGTCGCGCCTCTGCTGTGTCCATATAGTCGCCAACATTAAAATTTTTCACCTCACAGGCATAGGCTGTCGGCAGCCCAGTCGGGTCAAATTTGGTGATTGGAGCCACGCCCGACTTGCCAGCGACCATCGCCGCCCATGTGTCGGCCCAATTGAGCGCCAAAGGCGTGACCGCCCCGATGCCAGTGATAACAACTCTGCGTAATTGCATAGGTAAAGATAAGGATTTACTAAGCTGTATGAGTGTGTAAGCTTACACAGCGATTTTATTTCATTAAAGAATTCTGATGATTATACGGCGAGTTCTGGTAAAATAGCCAGCATTGTGATTATGCGGCAACGCGAAAGCGGTCAAAATTATCTCGTATAATAGCCGCCGTCGCAAATGACCATTGAGGTGTCGCCAAGCGGTAAGGCTGCGGACTTTGAATCCGCCATACGTTGGTTCGAATCCAGCCACCTCAGCCTAAAAAGCCAGCTTTTATAAGCTGGCTTTTTTGTTGCCTAGATTTTGACGTAGAATCTAGCAGCATGAACCCTCCATCCATCTCCCCCAATCGCCGCCCGATGCACGCCATGACCCGCGAACTGGTTGATGTCGTGATGGGCCGCGTCCCCGCCACCTGCGTCATCCGCAATGGTCGCTGGGTCAATGTGCATTCTGGCGAAATCATTCCCCACACCGATGTCGCCATTTGCGGCTGTCGCATTGCCTATGTTGGCCCAAATGCCGGCCACACCATCGGCCCCAATACCCGCGTGATTGATGCCGTCGATCGCTACCTCGTGCCCGGCCTGTGCGATGCCCACATGCACGTCGAGAGTGGCATGGTCACCGTAACCGAATTTGCCCGCGCCGTCATTCCGCATGGGACCACCAGCATGTTTATAGACCCGCACGAAATCGCCAATGTGCTGGGCTTGGCGGGGGTGCAACTAATGCACGACGAAGCCATGACCTTGCCGGTCAATGTATATGTGCAGATGCCGAGTTGTGTGCCCAGCGCCCCCGGCCTCGAAACCCCCGGCGCCAGCATTGACCCCGACGATGTGGCCGAGGCGATGCGTCTGCCGGGCATCATCGGGCTGGGCGAAATGATGAATTTCCCCGGCGTGTTTATGAACGACCACAATATGCACGCCGAAATGGGCGAAACCCTAATCGCTGGCAAAGTCATCGGCGGGCATTACGCCTCGCCCGACCTTGGGTTGCCATTTCATGCCTATGTGGCGGGCGGCCCCGCCGACGACCACGAGGGCACACGCGCCGAGGACGCGGCTGCGCGGGTGCGCCAAGGGATGCGGGCCATGTTGCGCCTCGGCTCGGCGTGGTTCGATGTCGAAGCGCAGGTGAAGGCCATTACCGAAATGGGGCTAGACAGTCGCAACTTTTTGCTTTGCACCGACGATTGTCACTCTGGCACATTGGTCAACGAAGGCCATATGAATCGTGTGGTGCGGCACGCCATTGCGCAGGGTCTAAAACCCATCACCGCCATTCAAATGGCGACGCTCAACACGGCCTGTCATTTTGGGCTAGAGCGCGAAATTGGCAGCATTACGCCCGGCCGCTATGCCGATATCATCCTGACGAGCAGCCTGACCACCTTGCCCATCGAAATGGTGATCGCCAACGGGCAAGTATTGGTAGCGCAAGGCCAATGGCAGCACGAATTGCCGACTTACAGCTATCCAGCATTTGCAAAAAACACGGTGAAATTGGGCAAAGTAATGCAGGCCGCCGATTTTTACGCCACGCACGACCACCCGGTCGCCAGCGTCAAGGTCAATGTCATCGGCGTGATCGAAAACCAAGCGCCCACCCGCGCCTTGGTATGCGATTTGGCGGTGCGCGACGGGGTGATTTGGCCCGATACGGCGCAAAATATCGCCCGTATTGCCTTGGTCGAGCGGCATCGTGGCACAGGCGCGGTGGTAAATGGCTTTGTGAACGGCTTTGGCTTTAATGTGCCGTGCGGCATGGCCTGCACCGTCGCCCACGACAGCCACCACATGATCGTGGTGGGCACAAACGAGGCCGACATGGCGGCGGCAGCCAATTGCCTGAGCCAGACCGGCGGCGGCGTGACACTCTTCCGCGAAGGCCGGCAACTGGCGCTGGTCGAAATGCCGATTGCCGGGCTGATGTCGGACGAACGCGCCGAGGTGGTGGCGGCTAAGGCCGAGCGTTTGATCGCGGCGATGGTTGAATGTGGCTGCACCTTGCACAACGCCTATATGCAACTCAGTTTGTTGGCCTTGGTCGTCATCCCCGAGTTACGTATTTCTGACAAAGGCATCGTGGATGTGCGGCAATTTAAGGTCGTGCCGTTGGTTACCGAAATTTAAATGAGGACTTGTGTGCGCAAGAAATTTTTTTGCCCCAAAGCACACAAAAGTCATAAAGATAAGGCCGTTCAGAAAAAATGATTCTCCGATTCTTTACCAATTCCGCATCTCCGCGATCCAAATTCTGTGATCGCGGAGACGCGGAATTGGCGGAAAATCGGAGAGCGTTTTACAGGACCATTCCGGTATTTATTTTGGCTAAACAGCCTAAGAAAGGGGTTGTAGGGCGCATCTTTGAGTCCTTCGTGTTCTTTGTGTTCTTTGTGATAAAGATAAAGCCTTGCGTAAATCCTAAAATGTGGCGTTGGGGCGCGGATGCCGTGCCTCAACCCAATAAACGCCTAAATGATGAAAAAGGCTAATTTGCTTTATCCGTTTGCGATGTTATTGTTGGTGCTGAGTGCCTGCACTTTGGCGCAAACACCTACCCCGCCGCCCAAACCGCCTACACCCGCCAAACCCGAAGTTAAACTGACGATTGCCTCGGTGGGCAATGAAGCCCGTTTCGACAAGAGCAGCCTGACCGTGCCAGCCAACACGCGAGTGACGCTCGAATTTACCAACAGCACCTCACGCGGGGATCGCATTATGCAAAATTGGGTGCTGGTTCAGCCCGGCGCCGAGGCCGGTGTGGCGGCAGATGCGCCCAATGCCACGCTCGACACCAGTTTCGTTCAGCCAAACGACCCGCGTGTCATCGCCTTCAGCACCGCCGTTGTCGGCTCACAAATTGCGGTGGTGACTTTTGATGCGCCCCCACCCGGGCGATACCCCTACCTCAGCACCGCCCCTCGCCATTACGACATGCGCGGCACGTTGGTGGTGGAATAGAGAGAAGACCGGATGTTTAATAGCAAGGAATTTGACAAGACACCCTTTATAGCAAAACATCTAAACGTTAGGTAAATCGGCTTCTTTGAGTCTATAAAATCATTTTTATTGCTTGTGATAGGAAGATATTGTGCTGAATTTTATAAGCGAGGTCAAATCATTATCAAAGATAAGTCTAAAGTCTGAGTAATATCTCAACCCATTGCATCATGCATCAACAAAGGTTCCCAATCTATGATTGCAACAAAGTTCGTGCCAAAAAAAGCACAAAAAAACAATAGCAATACACACATTATGTTGATAAAAATTGTTTCTCCATGCTATAATACTAGCGTAATGCTTGCCTATTCATGCGCAGTTATTAACTCGTTGAATCTTTTAGGGCGCTACAAGCATATACGTAAATTGGCGTCAAGATATATAAGGTAAAAATATATAGTAGCATGAATAATGGAATAAACTCACCAAAACAAGCGCCTAAAAAGCGATTTAACATCATGCTACCAGTCCGCCTATTAGAAGATCTTGAGAAATTTGCAGAAGAAGAACAAGTAACTGTTATTGATTTAATTCGCGACGGATTACGATTCTATCTAACTGTATTAAGAGCAACAAGAGGGACTAAAGGCGAATTTATATACCGAGAAGAAGTAACAAACAAAGAAAAAATCTTAGTTGCTCCCCTTTAACGCTAAAGGGCAAATGTCTTCTTCAAAGGTGTTGATAAATTCAATATCAATACATAGGAGGACATTTAATGCCCCTCGTCAAAAACCTACAAGAAAAAGAACTTAAAATTGGATATAAGGACTGGTTTAATAAAGCTGTAAAGTTGGATGACAGATATGAGGATGATAACGACGTTGAAGTAGAGGTAGAAATAGATACAGAGGTAGAGGTAGAGGCTGATATTACAGAAGACTAACTCTCTGTTGAGCAAAAGGGTGACACCATCTGTCATCCTTTTTTTAGGAGTTGTTTTCTGTGTAAAAACATACACTTTTTTGTGCAAAAATTGCACAAAAAAAACGATATGGCAAATGTATGTTGGGTAATTGCAATTCATGTAGACCTGCAATACTAATCAAAATAGGATTAAGATTGGCAACTTGTTAATTAAGGAGAAAAACATGATAATAGTATCAAAATCACAGGACACCTTTAATAATTTTCTTGAATCGGAAGATTTACTTGCCATTCTTGAAAATAGCAACCAAACTCCAAACTCATCCCCGACTCTATTTCTTAAGTCTTTTAAAAAGCTGAATCTCAAGCTGGTTTTTGAGATTATCGTCCCCATTAATGACAATGCAAAAAACAAATTTCCAGAATCCAAGCTAACCAATTTACGATCACGAATACGAAAAGATTTTGGTGGTTTCACAGAATGGCGAGTAGTTGGAGAATGGACAGATAGTAATCACACTGTTTATAGGGATGAAAGTATTTTATTTAAAATAGCAGTCCCGTTAGGAGTAGGTTATTTAGATCTACTAGAATCATTAATAATAGCAGTAAAGCTTGACTTTGAACAGGTTGAAATTTTTGCTTACTCACAACTCGTTTTTGTTAATCAACCACCTTGAATTAGACGCAACTACCACCCAAAGGCGGGTTTTAATTGCCAAAATTATTTAATGAAATAGTCATTATAAAGGGACGCTTCCATTATCTACTCAGCTTTCTTCCACAACCTAACTTTAAACCACGCGAGGCGCAGGTGCTTGCGCATGGACAGCCATGCGGTTTGGGCGCGGGTTTCGTCGGCGATGCGAATCGCGTCGTCGCGGTCGTTGGGGTTGGCAAAGCGGTCTAGCACATACAAATCGGTGATTTGGCTCGCGGGATCTTTGGCGCGAGGGGCCAATTTAGCCAGCTTTTGTGCTTGTTCATTGGGCGTGAGGGTGGCCCCAAGCCCAAGCCAACTGGCCCAACGGCTGAGCATGGCGTAGGCCCGCGCAATCGGCTTGAGATGGTTAAACCCGTAGCTTTCGGCGACGCGCAAGGCCAACAGCAACAAGCCAATAAGCACGACCACGCCAATGATATAAGGCGCGGCCCGCAACAAATATGCCCAAACCAGCAACACCGCCGCTAAAAGCGATGCCAAGGCTTTGGTCAGCCAAGGCGGCACGAGTGGCTTAGGTGGCTGTCTCTTATACACATCT
>JAHBAL020000572.1 GCA_018500105.2 Anaerolineae bacterium | reverse complement strand
AGATGTGTATAAGAGACAGCCGCCACCAGCATCATTGCCAAAGCCATCGCGGAATTGATCGAGCGATTTCATGAAGTCGTCAACGCCTTTCGAGAAATCGCTATTGGCAAAATCGTTGAGGCTGCCGTTGCTGTCGTGACCGAGTTGGTTGGCGAGGCGGTCGAGTGAGGCCGTGTCTAAGCCACCCGCACCGCGTTGCCCGTTATAGGCTGGCGGGCTGAAATTGGGGCTGCCATTGTTGTTAAACCCTGAACCGCCGCCGCCCGATGCGCCATTGCCACCACCGCCGCCCGATGCGCCATTGCCACCGCCACCGCCGAGATTATCGGCTTGTGGCCCAGCCTCGCCCTTGCGCACAGTTTCGACGATGAGCATCGAGGCGTCGTCTTCGGCGCGTTGCATCATGCCCAGGATTTTGTTGCAGGTGTTTTGCGCCGCCGACATGGCTTTGGCCAAGCGTTGGAGTGCGGGCAGGACCTCGTTATTCATTTCGGCGTAGAACAATTCTGCGCCGACCCCTTGCCAGTCACCGCCTTGCAATGGGTCAAGCCCCTGCTTAATGGCGTTTACCATTGCATTAAGTTGATCTGATTCGCCGCCAAACTGTTTGGCGATGTCTGTGAGCTGATTGTAATCAGCCTTGATCATGGATGCTGGCATGGGTTATTCCTCCCGACAAAATAAGCGCTCCGAGTGGCTTCCAACCGTGCGTGTAAGCGGGTATAAAAGCGATCGGAGCGTGTAAGATAAAACCGTCGTTGGCGCTAAAGTGAAATCCCTTTCTTGAAATAGGAACCGGCTTTATAGTCGCCGCGTTTGTGGTCATTCACTGCCTTGCGCAGGTCTTCGGCAAATTCTTTGCACAACGCGATCAAATTCTTGACGATATCCTGAAAAAATTTGAGTGTTTGGGCCAAGGCTGCCGATGTGCCAAAGCTGACGAAACTGGCGGCTTGAAGCGATTGAATGACCGCTTCAAGTGCTTGTTTGATGATCTCCAACGTCTCGCGGGCGTCGTCAAAACCCTTGGCGACCTTTTCAACTGCGCCATAATCCATTTCTACAACTGCTGATGCCATTTTAAATTACCTCCGGTAAATTGTTGTTTGGGTTAAAAAATTAATAATTGGGCGAAATATCGCCACAGGTTAAAAAATTGAGTCGAATACGTCTACCAGTTCACCGACCATGCCATTGACTGCGTTATCGGCTTGGTTCACAATATCCACTGCGCCGTTAATTTGGCTCATAAAGCTGCCCAAATTCATATCCATGCCGCTCAATGCCTTCAGCATTTTTTCCTTTAGGTCAACTGCAAATTGGTCGGCGTCGTCGCCTTTCCACGCATCACCCACAATGGGTAAAAAGCCTTTCAATTTATCGGCTACGCCGTTGGCCGCCTGTTGCTGTTGCCCGATCATTTGCACCGCTTCGCCAATCGGGTTGAAATCTGCAAATAATCCTTCGATTGCGCCACCTGCGCCGCTGATGGCCCCACCAATTCCGCTAATTGCGCTGCCGACACTGCTTACCGCGTCGCCTACTGCGCTGACTGCATCTCCAACAAAGCTCATTTTATGCCTCCTAAAATTTAAACTAAATGATTAACGATTAACTAACTAAACCGACTCTTCGAGGTTGCTTCGCCTCTGCGCACTGCATCTGCGGCTTCCTTCAGGTCTTCGCTAATTTCGCCGCACTTTTCGGCCAAGGTGTCCATTTTGGATACTAACTTTTCGTTGATACCGGCCTTCAGGCTGTCGCCACCGGTGCCCCACAATGCGCTATCTTCTAGTTTTTGCGCAATGGCCTTCATGTCGTCAATCGAATCTTGAATAATTTGCTGAGCAGCGGCCATAATATTTGACATTTGCTCCACGCTCTCAAATTTCATTTTTATATCTGCCATCGTAACTCCTTCAATTTTAGATTTTGGATTTTGGATTTTGGATTTTAGATTTTTACCCGCCGTCCAGCCTCTTTAACCTGTATTTTTGATCTTTTGTCTTGCCTCTTAAATCTTGATTCTTGGTTCTTGATTCTTGGTTCTTGACGTTAGCCTCGCATGATCAACATATTGCCAGAATCTTCCTCGGCTTGCTTCATCGTCTTGGCGATGTCGTTGGCGGTTTTTTGCGCGGCGTTCATGGCGTTAATCAATTTTGTAAATGCTGGCATCATCATGCCCCCCATTTCGCCATAAAAATTTCGCGCCCCAACGCCTTCCCAATCGCCCCCCTGCAAGGTGTCAACTTGGTTGCTAATCATATCTTTCATAATTGAAAGCGAATCTGCATTTTCGCCAAAGGTCTTTGCAATATCTTGCAATTGCTCATAATTGGCCTTAACTTTTGCTGCTGCCATAATTTTTTGCCTCCTAACTGTTTGTTTTTATGTTTATTCGGTTGCCCGTGTTGTGCTATTTATAACAAAATCACATCCCAAAGTCACGAGTCGCAATCCTATGCCAACGGGAAGCTCATCCCGATTGATTCGGGAAAGTGAAGATTAGTGGATAGTGATAGTGGATCGTTTTTGTATGCTATAACTATCCACTATCACTATTCACTATCCACTCCTAAACACCCTTGGTCAGCAATTGGCGGCGACGTTGTCGCCGGAATTGATTGCGCCGACCATTGTCGAGACGGTGGCGCAGGCCATGCAGGCGCAGCGCGTCACGTTGTGGCAAGCGGTGATGAGCGGCGAGGCCGATCAAGCCGCCAAACTACTGGCCTTGCACGAAACCGCCTTGCCGGTGGCGGCGCCGCTTCGGCGGCGGCGCGCTAGCGTGAGGGATGGTGCAGCGCTGGCCTTGTTTAGCGCCAAAAAAGGCAAATACCGCGTGGTATGCGCCATTCAACATCGCGCCCAGCCCATTGGCTGGCTCATTGCCGAGCGTTTGGGCGCAGATGTGGCTGCCTTTAGCGCCGCCGAGCGGGCGAATTTGGCGCAATTTGCCGAGCAAATTGGCCCGGCCTTGAATTTGGCATTAGGGTTTAATGAGGTGTTGCACAGCCGCGAACAGCTTGTGCTGGCCCGTGAAGAAGAGCGGCGCGTGTTGCGGCGTGAATTGCACAACGCCATCGGCCCCTCACTGGCGGCGCTCGATCTGCGCATTGGCACACTCGCCATTTTAACCCGCCAACTGACCGAGCAAGTGGGCAAGGCCGCCAATGAAAACACGGCTGGGCTGACTATTGACGCTGCCGCGAACACGCTGAGCGCCCAAACCGGCGAAACACGCCAACAGTTGCGCAAAATCATCGCCGATTTGCGGCGCATCATTTACGACCTGCGTCCGGCCTTGCTCGACGAGTTAGGCTTGGTGGCGGCCATTCAAGAGCAAGTGATGCAGTTTTCGCAGGGTGGCCTGAGCGTGACCCTGCACACCCCCAATGCCGTGCTATTTTTGCCCGCCGCTGTCGAGGTGGCGGCTTACAAAATCATCATCGAAGCCTTGTCGAACGTGGCCCGCCACGCCGAGGCCACCCAAGCCGAGGTGAGCATTCGCATTGCCCCCAGTGGCGTGCATCTCGATATCATGGACAACGGCAAAGGTATCGCGCCCGACCAGCGGCATGGGGTGGGGCTGGGCAGCATGCACGAGGTTGCGGCCCAACTGGGCGGGCAGGTCAGCGCCGCGCCGCGCCCAGCGGGCGGCACGCAGGTGCAGGCGTTTATTCCGTGCAAAATAGCTGTGTAATTTTGATGTATAATCAACCCCGTCAAGCCTCAGTGGCGGAATTGGCATACGCAGCAGTTTGAGGGGCTGTGCCTTCGGGCGTGTGGGTTCAAGTCCCACCTGAGGCAAACCAAGCGTGAGGGCGGTGTGATTACAATCACACCGCCCTCATGCTTTTTCGGCTTGGCGGGTTGTGGCTTGACTATAATATTTTTCGCCAGCTTATGACAACCGATTTTGCCAAATCTATTCCAACCGTGCCCGGTCTGCCCATTTTGGGGAACGCGGCAGGACTGATGAAGGATGCGATGGGATTTCTCACCGCTGCCTATCACACGCATGGGCCGGTCTATCAAATTCAAGTGCCGGGCCGCGAGATCATTATTTTGGCTGGCCCACAGGCCAATTTGCTCATGATCAATGCGGGCGAAAAGCTCTTTCGCTTGCGGCCCATCTATGGCAAATTGGTCGAGGAGACCGCCAGCGAGGCGTATTTGCCGACGCTGGACGAACCCGAATACAGCTATTACCGCAAACTGATTCGGCCCAAAATGTCGCGTGACACGTTAGCCGCCTATTTGCCGCAGGCCATTGGCAAAATTGAGCAACTGAGCACGGGTTGGCAGCCCGGCAGCCAGTTGCCGGTATTGCAAACCATGACGCGCTTGTGTCTCGAAATCATCGCGGGCTGCACCGAAAATAGCGAGATTGGCGATCATTTGGCCGATATTGTGCTATTTACCAATCGGCTGATTGGCTCGGGCGTGGCTTTTCAGCCCGCCTTTTTGCTCAAATTGCCCGATTATCAACGCGCCAAACAGCGACTGTCTCTTATACACATCT
>JAHBAL020000501.1 GCA_018500105.2 Anaerolineae bacterium | reverse complement strand
GTGGTGGTGGTGGTGGTGGTGGTGGGACAAGAACATTAAATGTTGCTGCAATTGCATAACCAGTCCAACCTGTATCGCGTCTAAAAACACCCACACCAGCCGCACCCCCATCTGCATAAAATGGTCCATGTGTAGTATTCCAGTAAACTGCGTCTGGCTCAATATCCGTTCCCACAATTGGTGATATATCAGATGTTCCGACATTCAGCGAATCATAAGGGCCGGCAGCACCAACAGGTGTATAGCCATGATGATGTGAGTTATAGGCAACCCCAAATATAAATTCGTCTGGCAAAGCAATTCCTGTCAAATTAAATGTAATTGGAAAGGCAATTCCGTTGTAGCAATTGCCGTCAGGTGCACGCCATTTACGAACAGTGCCTTGTTGAAAGGGGCAAGTTGGATCATTTTGCGGGAGCCATGGAACCAAAAAATTTTGCGTCACAGATGCAATTTTTGCTCCTACATTTGGAGGCGTCCCAACTTGATAAATATTGAGTGTAATCGCGTGTGTATAGCCATTGGGGTTTGCAGCTAAAAGCACTGGGTAAGTTACGCCAGCCGCCCAGTTTGACATCAAAATAGTCGCGCTAGCAGCTTTGCGTTGCGTTTCTCCCAAACGAATATGGTCGCCAATCTCTTTAGTGCTACAACACTCAAAGCCCTGACTTGGAACATTACCGGGTATAGAGTTAGGTATGTTGTTATAAGCTGGTGTAGGAGAATCAGCACGAGCAAAATTCCCGTTCAAAATAAAAAGTGATGTAACAAGCGCTAAACCACTTAGAAGGTTAATTGTTTTTCTCATCATTAACTAATGATAAAACAAAAACCCGCTTTTTAGTTTGACAACATTGACACAACACTAACACAACAACGATACAATCATGTTATTTATAGTGTTATAAGCAAAGATAAAAACCATGCAGGTCGCTAAGAATCAAAGTAGACGGCGGCAATTGGTTTAGAAGTAGCCAACTGGCGGATGTAAAACCTCAACTAAGGCGCTATTATGATGCGTTGAGGTGCATTCATGGCAGATGAAAGACCTTGGTTCACAAAAGAGGATGTCATAAGACTACTTGACAACTTTGACACAGAACTGACACATTCTATTGACTTTGATGCAGAGGGTCACATAATGCTCGCAGATATGCAACCAATTGCGCGTGTGTCGCCGGGTTATCTTTTGCGTCTTTATCGAGAAAACAGTGGCATGACACAAAAAGGATTGGCGAGTGCAGCATTCTGTTCAGTCATGATGATCCGCAAAATCGAGAGCGGCATCCGTCGTCCATCGCATCACTTGGCGCACAAACTGGCAGACGCGCTCAAAGTCGCGCCCACACACCGCGCCGAGTTTGTGCGGCTACTGCGCTCTTTGCCCGAATTGCCCAATTTAAGCCAACCGACTGCAGCAGAAAACCCTGAACAGCCCGAAAAATAGGTTCTTTCAGCTCACTTAGAACGCCCGTTCTAAATTTAAGCCAGCAAATTAACCTAGCCGCCGTATAATTTTGCCATTGCGCAGGTGCAGCTATGGCTTTCGTTCATTTACACGTCCACTCCGAATACTCAATGCTTGACGGGCTTGGCCCGGTCAAGCAAATTGCAAAACGCGCCAAAGACCTTGGGCACGGCGCTGTAGCGCTGACTGATCATGGGGTGATGTATGGCGCAATCGAATTTTTTGACGCCTGCAACGACAACGGGGTCAAGCCCATCATCGGCATGGAGGGCTATTTGACCAAACGCGGGCGACGCATGAAAGACCGCGACATCAATTTTGACAAATCGCCCTATCACATGCTCATGTTGGCGATGAACAACACCGGCTACAAAAACCTGATGCGTATGTCGAGTTTGGCGCAACTGGAAGGATTTTATTTTAAACCGCGCATTGATCACGATTTGCTCAAGGAGTGCAACGAAGGCATCATCTGCACCTCTGGCTGTCTCGGTTCCGAGATCCCACGCCTCATTATGGCTGGGCAAATGGACGAAGCGCGGGCGGCGGCCAAATGGTTCCGCGACATTTTCGACGACCGCTTTTATTTTGAGCTGCAAGAACATGATTTAGACGAGTGCCGCTTGGTCAACCCGATCTTGGTGGATTGGGCCAAGGAAATGAGCATTCCGCTCATCGTCACCAGCGACGCGCATTATGTCAAACGCGAAGACGCCATCCCGCATGACCTGATGCTGTGTATTCAAACGGCGGCATCAGTAAAGCAAAAAGACCGCATGCGCTTTAACAACGACTCGTATTACATGCACACCGAGGCGGAAATGCGGGCAATGTTTGACGCGATGGCCCCCGAAGCCGTCAGCACCACCGCCGTCATCGCCGAGCGGTGCAGCGTCAGCCTAAAAACCAAAAATTTCTATTTGCCCAACTTCCGCAGCCCACAGCTATTTGCCAATGACGACGCCTATTTGCGCTATTTGTGCGAAATCGGGTTCGAGGTGCGTTATGGCATTCCGGCGCGGGCCGATGGCACATGGGTGAGCGACGATCACAGCCTCGCTACTACCATCGGCGGCATGCCCGAAGCGTTGATTGTGCAAGCCCGCAAATTGCACGGTGTGATGTATACCAATGAAGAAACGCCGGTTAAGCTGCCTAAGCTCAGCCCGTTGGCGCTGGCCTCTGCCGAAACCAATCCCAATATGTCGCCGCGCCGTCTGCGCGAACGGCTCGATTTTGAGCTAAACACCATCACGACGATGGGCTTCAGCAAATACATGCTCATCGTGTGGGATCTCATTCGTTTTTGCCGCGACACCGGCATTTGGTGGGATGTGCGCGGTAGCGCCGCCGGTAGCATGGTCAGCCATGTCTTGATGCTGACGAATATCGAACCGGTCAGCAATGATCTCTTCTTCGAGCGCTTTTTGAACCCAGAGCGCGTCACCATGCCCGATATTGACATGGACTTTCCAGACGATCAACGGCATTTGCTGGTAGATTACACCATTGACAAATATGGCAAAGAGAATGTGGCGCAAATCATCACCTTTGGCACAATGGCGGCGCGGGGCGCACTCAAAGATGTGGGTCGGGTAATGGAAGTGCCACTCAGCGATGTCAACCGCGTCACCTCGCTTGTGCCAGCCGTGCCCGGCAAGCCGGTTAGCCTGCGCCAAGCCCGCGAAGAAGTGCAAGCGCTGAAAGAATTGCTCGATGCCGAGCCGATGCTGCGCGAAATGTATGAGAAGGCCATCACGATTGAGGGGCGGGTGCGCAACGCTGGCACCCATGCTGCGGGGGTCGTCATCGCCGACAAGCCACTCATTGAATATGTGCCGCTCAACCGCCTGACCGGCACACCCCTCACCGCGCAACTCAACGCCGTCACCCAATTCGAAATGGGGCATTTGGAAGCCATCGGTCTGCTCAAGATGGACTACCTCGGCCTGTCCATGCTCACCATCATCCGCCGCGCCGCCAATATGATCGCCGAGCGACACGGGGTGAATTTTGACATGAACACCATCCCCATTCACGACAAGGCCATTTATGACCTGCTCAGTCGCGGCGATGTGCTAGGCGTGTTCCAGGTAGAAAGTGCGGGTATGAAAAAGCTGATGACCGAAATGCGCCCAATCCGCTACGAAAACATCGTGGCGGCGGTGTCGTTGTTCCGGCCCGGCCCGATGGAATACATTCCGGCCTACAATCGGCGCTTGCATGGCGAGGAGCCGGTGACATATCATCATCCTGACTTGGCGAAAGTGTTTGGCGAAACCTACGGCATTTGCGTCAGCGGCGACGCGATGGTATTTGACCCCATCACCGGTATACGCTGTCGCTTGGATGAAGTTCAACATTTCAACCAATTTCACATTCAAGGGGTTGATAATGATCTTTCCACAAAAGTGGCGCGGGTAACGCATTGGATATCGAAGGGCCGCAAACCCGTTTACAAAGTCAAGCTACGAAATGGCGCAAGTATCAAAATTACCCATGATCATCGGGTCTTAACCGAAACAGGCTGGCAACCCATCGGCGATTTATCCGTCGGGGCGTATATTGCCACGCCAAAACAACTCGTTGGCCCGCAAAAGCAATTCTCGTATGAAAAACTACGTGTATTAGCTTATTTGCTTTCCGATGGCGATATTGGTAATCTTGCTTCGGTCAATTTTGTTTCAAAAGATGCGGCCTTGCTAGATGAATACAAACGTTGCTTAAGCGTGTTTCCGAATATTCGTGCCACTGAAATAGCGCAAATTCGTAATGTGCAGCGCATCGGGGTGGCAAAACAAGACGCAACCGAATACCACGCACCCAACACATTGCTTGAATGGCTACGTGAGTTAAAACTAAAGCATCCGGCAGGGGCTGAAGTGGGTGGATGTCGGAGCCACGAAAAATTTGTCCCCAGTTTTGTGTTTGAGCTTGGCGAAACTGAAATCGCATTCTTTGTCGCCTCATTGTGGGATTGTGATGGTTATTTTGGCAGCAAGTTGTGTCACTATAAAACAATTTCTGAAAAACTGGCCGATGATGTGCGCACCTTGTTGTTACGCTTAGGCATTCGATCAGTCACTTATACCAACCAATACGAAGCCATTGATCGAAAAACTGGCCAAAAGATTTTACGCAATGCGTATCAGGTCACGGTTTACGACACACGCCGCTTGAGCGATGTGCTAAAACCACATCTCATGACACAAAAACGCTGGGTTGCCTGCAACGGCAGGGACGAATCTGCCACGCTGAATCGCGCTCATTTTGTCGCCGACGTGACACGCAACACCCAAATGTCACGCCGTCAACTGATGACGCAGTATGGCATTGATCGTCAACACTTTTTACCCAAGCAAAGTGCCCGCCCTAGGATTGGGGCATGCGTAGTCGAGACTATCGCCAATGCATTGGCATTAACTGAAACGCAACACCAGCTTAATGTCAATTGGGAAGAAATTGTATCGCTTGAGCCATGTGGCGAAGAAAATGTATATGATTTGACCGTTGAGGGCATTCATAATTTTGTTGCCGATAACATCATTGTTCACAACTGTGTTTATCAAGAGCAGATCATGAGCGTGGCCCGCGATTTTGCGGGCTACAGCATGGGCGAGGCCGACACCATCCGCAAAGCGGTGTCGAAGAAAAACGCCGAGCAGCTCGCCAAACACAAAAGCAAATTTCGCGCTGGGGCCGAAAAGAAAGGCTATTCTGGCGATATCGCCGATGCCATTTGGGCCGATATCGAGTTTTTCGCTCGCTACGGTTTCAACAAATCGCACGCTGCCATTTACGCCTCGATCACCTGCCAAACCGCCTATCTCAAGGCCAAATATCCGACCGAATACCTCACCTCGCTCATGACAGCAGAAGCCGGCGCATCGGAGAAAATGGCGGCGCTGATTGCTGACGCCAAAGCGCACGGCATTGATGTGCTACCGCCCAGCGTCAACTTTAGCGTGGCCGATTTTGGCATTCAAGACTTTAAGAAGAACCAAGAGGCAAGAGGCAAGAATCAAGAGCCAAGAGCCAAGAACCAAGAAGCAAGAGATAAGAAGCAAGGGGCAAGAGAAAAGAAAAAAGACCAAAGACCCAAGACCCAAAAAGCAAGAGAAAAAAAGCAGGGGAAAGGCCCGAACCCCGCCAAGCCGGCGTTTCGTTTTGGGCTAACCGCCATTAAGAATGTGGGCAC
>JAHBAL020000554.1 GCA_018500105.2 Anaerolineae bacterium | reverse complement strand
AGATGTGTATAAGAGACAGGCGTGTGGCTGTATGCCATTGCCAAAGGCTTAGACGTGCCCAAAATGTATCAAGTCAGCATGGACTTCCATTATGAGTTGATCCGCCCATTTATCCCTTGGGCTTTTTTGCACGCCTTCGACATCTTTTCATTCATCGGTTTGGCGTTTGTAGGGATCGGGTTTGGATATGCGGCATTTCGCTTTCGGCCCGATTCGGCTGTGCCGCAAGCGCGGTTTGCCTTGTTAATGGCGTTTGTCGTGCCATTGACATTGCTGTGCTTGCTGCATGTGGCGCGTGGCGAGACAGGCCGCGTATGGATGTTTTTCAGCCCGCTTGGCCTCATCTTGGCAGCGTTGGTGCTGTCCGAGGCACATTTGGGGCGCTATGTGCGGCTGTTTGTGGTGGGATTGGTGGCCTTGCAAGGCGTGACGCAATTGGCGACCATGCGGGTGCTCTATTTCCTCGAAGATGCGTTTAACCCCGATGGTGTTGCCAGCGCCACCGTGCCAGCCAATTTGCAGCCGGCCCAATTTCGCTATGACACCGGCGGCGCGATTGCCCTGCTGGGCTACACGTTGGGCAAAGACGAAAACGCCAATGCGCTCAGCACCAGCCAAGACCGCACCCTGACGCTGTATTGGCAACAATTGGCCGAGCGCCCATCGCGTGAATCTTACAAAGTTTTCATTCATGTCATGCCGACCAAGGCTTACACCGATGTCGTGTTGGCGCACGACAGCATGCCGATGGATTGGAAGTTGCCCACCACCTGTTGGCGGCCCGGCCAAATTGTGCGCGATGTGCATGTGCTCGATGTTCAGCATCCTTTCGAGCCGGGCGATTATTTCGCCGTTGTCGGCCTGTATGGCTCAGAAAGCAATGGTCGTGTCGGGGTTTATAGCCCGCCCACCCCCAACAATGCGCCCTTTTTGCCCAAGCCGTTGGCGATAAAGGAGTAAGAATCAAGAACCAAGAACCAAGAACCAAGAGCCAAGAATCAAGAATCAAGAATCAAGAATCAAGAACTAAGAATCAAGAACCAAGAGCCAAGAATCAAGAACCAAGAATCAAGAATCAAGATCGGACAACAGTGCTTTGTTGCTCACCAAAGCCTCAAAACGCACCGCTCGCATCTTCAATCTTGGTTCTTGGCTCTTGATTCTTGGCTCTTTCTCCTCACCGCCAACGCTTTACCACATGCTCGTCCCATTGGCCTTCTTGCTCTAAGATTAGCTCAAAGCCAAGCCGAATCCATGTTTGGCGAATGGGCACGACCCACGCGGGGTCAGTGAATTTCATGCGCTTCATAAAATTGCCGCGCCAGCCGCGTTTGATCAGCCAACGCTCGAGCGCCGAAAAGATCGCCAAGTCGGCCTTGCTCTCGCGCAATTCGTCGCTCACCCGAAAAACCGTGATCTCGCAACCGCGCTTGGCATCGGGGTCTGGCTTAAGTTTGTGCATTCCGATCACGGTTGCACCATCGCCTTCAAACCCGACCAGCCGCCCGATATCTTTGCTTTGAGCGTCTTGCTTCACCCCAATGGAGACGGTCCAAGGGGTCACAGTGTTCATAATCGTGCCAAAGGCTTGCTCATCGAACTGGATGCTGGCTTCGATTTGAGATGTCGTGCCGCCCAATTGCACTGTGCGGCTAAAGAAAATTTCGCGTGACATGGCACTCAAGTATAATTCCTAAGTTCGCGCTTGATTACAGGGCAGAAAAGGCCCAAATGTAAGGCGCGTGTTAATCATTAGCGCAATTGTGAGTAGGGCGACATGAGTCATTTTAAACGTGGCCTATGTTTTTGGCCCGATGGAGCGATTGCCGAGGAGAAAAATGTCAGAACAAGTTACACTCGAAGCCGCAGCACGCACTGCGGTGCGCCATGGTGTGAAGGCGTTGCGCCGCACCGGGCAAGTTCCGGGCGTCGTTTATGGGCACAATATCGCCCCGTCCGCCATTCAACTAAACAGCCGCGATTTAGATACGGGCCTGCGCAAGGCTGGCCGCAATAACATCATTAAGCTCGTCGTGGATGGCACAACCAAGATGGTATTGCCCCGCGAAGTGCAACGCGATGCGATTAAGCACAACATTAAGCACATTGACTTTTATGAAGTGTCAATGACCGAGAAGTTGAGCGTGACCGTGCCGGTTACCTTGCACGGCGAAAATGCCGATGTCAAGAGCGGCGCTGGCGTGGTATTGCAAGAAATTCACGCGCTGCGCATCCGCTGCTTGCCACAAAACTTGATCGCCAAGATCGAAGTCAATATTGGCAAGATCAAATTGGGCGCTGCTGTGCATGTGCGCGAATTGAATGTGGCTTCGGGCGTCGAAATTATGAATGATGGCGATGACGAAGTGGTGCGCATTGCCCGCTACAGCGACGCTCCGGCTGACGGCGGCGCTGCCACTGGCGAAGTTGCCGTGATCGAGAAGGGCAAGAAGGAAGACAAGGCCGCTGGCGGCGCTGCTAAGGGCGCGGCTCCGGCCAAGGGCGGCGCGGCTGCACCAAAAGCTGCGCCAGCGAAAGCTGCTCCGGCTGCCCCGAAGAAGAAATAATTCTCACAACGCCGCATTCACAATCCCCTTCTCTGCAATCATGGCGGGGAAGGGGATTGTGAATGTGGGAATATTGAATGGCACGTTGCCAATTTAAAGCTAAATTCCCGGTCGCCGAAGTATCACATTGCAATTCATCATTCATACGGGAGTAAATTTATGCCATTTTTTTCACTGCGGGCTTGGTCTCGATCCATTATTTTGGCGGGTATGATGCTGACGACTGCCGCATGTGGCAATCGCGTTATTTCACCGTTGCAATCGAACACCTCGCCTGTCGGGACCGCCACGGTAGGCGCAACCGCCAACCCAAACGCCTCACCGACGGTCACGCCCAATTTGATCGCCACTGCCGCCGCCCGAAGCGCATCTACAACCTTAACGCCTTCGACCAAAAGCACCTCCGACGCTGTTTTGGCAACGGTGACGGCGTTGGCAGCGACACCGACCAAGATCGCCACCAACACCCCGCGCCCTAATCGCACCCCCATTAGTGCCGGGCCAAATGACACCGCTGTTCCGAATCCGGCAACTCAAACCGGCACACGCATCGAGTCATTTTCGGCCCAAGTATTTCGCGGCGGGGCTGCGGCTGTGTCATTGCGCACCAAACCGGCGGCCCAATGCGGGCTGTTTGCCGTGCGTACCCAAAATGGCACAATTCGCCTTGAGCCGGTGGCGAATGTGCCGCTGCGCACGGCTGGCTCAGACGGCGGTTTGGCGTGGATTTGGACCATTGGCGCAAATGAGGCGACGGGCAAACTGACATTAGAAGTGCAATGCGGCGACGCTGGCGCGGCCCGCTTTGAGATTCGCGTTGAATCATAGACATTAAAAAGCGAAGTCTAGCTGCACCCTAAGCATACCTGTTTCGTCTTTGCAACGGCTTTGCATTTTATTTCCTTTAAAATAGGGGTAATGCCAATAGACATCTATTGGCAGAATGGCGTTCGGGGTTGGGGTTGATCGAGGGGGACAATTAAACATATGCGCTGTCTGGTTCTTTCAGATATCCATGCAAATTTTCCGGCATTTGAGGCCGTGTTAGAAGATGCAAAAAAACGCGACCTGCAATATGACGTTGTGTGGTGTTTGGGTGACCTTGTGGGTTATGGGGCTTTTCCAAATGAATGTATCGAGTTATTACAAACTCAGCCGCATTTGTGCTTGGCTGGCAATCATGATTGGGCCGTGCTCGACAAATTAGACATCAGCACTTTTCACGATGCCGCCGCGTATGTGGTGAAATGGACGCGCGAACATCTCAAACCCGAAAATTTTGCTTATTTGAATGCGCGTAAAGAAGAGTGTTTGATCGAAAATGAAGACGTGCATTTGGTTCACGCTAGCCCGCGTGCGCCAATTTGGGAATATATTAGCGATCTTTACGTGGCCGAAGAAAATTTTGGCAAATTCAGCACATCGCTTTCAATGCACGGCCACACACACATTCCGGTTATTTTTATTGAAGATTCAAAGCAAAAAAACGTGCGCTTTAAGATCCCAGAATTTGGCGTGCCGTTTATGCTCAAAGCCGGCACACGCTATATGATTAACCCCGGCGGCGTGGGACAACCGCGTGATGGCGACCCGCGTGCCGCCTACGGCCTGCTCGATACCACCCAACGCATTTGGACACCGTATCGCGCTGAATACAATATCAAACAGGCGCAAGAAGCCATGCGTGAAGTTGGCTTTCCGCGGCGTTTGGTTGACCGCCTCGAATTTGGACGCTAAAGCGAAAACGAAGCGCATCCGGCTCGATATTTTGATGGTGGAGCGCGGTTTGGCCGAAAGCCGCGATTGGGCACAACGCCTGATACGGGCTGGCGAGGTGCGCGTCAATGGGCAATTGGTGGATGCGCCCAGCAAGCCATTTGTCAATGATGAGACGCTGGTGATCGAAGTGGCGCAGCCGCCCAAATACGTCTCACGCGGGGGGCTGAAGCTCGAAGGCGCACTCGATGCCTTTGGCATTGACCCGCGTGGCTGGGTGTGTGCCGATGTCGGCAGCAGCACCGGCGGGTTTACCGATTGTTTATTGCAACGTGGCGCGGCCAAAACTTACGCCATTGACGTCGGGCGCAATCAGTTGCACTGGAAATTGCGCAACGACCCGCGTGTGGCCTTGATGGAGGCCGTGAATGTGCGTTATCTTGAGGCCATGCCCGAAGCCATTCAGTTCGCAGTGATTGATGTGTCATTTATCTCGCTCGAACTGGTGCTGCCGCGTGTATTCGATTGGTTGACGGCGCACGTGAGCGCCAGCACCGTCAGCACCGCCGTCGTTGCGCTCATCAAGCCCCAATTTGAGGCTGGGCGCGAGTTGGTGGGCAAGGGCGGCATCGTGCGTGATGCGGCAGTGCATCGGCAGGTGACCGAGCGGGTGACGCAATTTTGCGCCCAACTCGGCTGGCACGCGCATGGCCTCATCGAGTCGCCCATTTTAGGAACCGAGGGCAACAAAGAATTTCTCATTTATTTGAGACCTGCGGCAGCATAGCGGGGCCGATGCGATGTCGGCGTGAAATATGCCGCGACAATATGACGTTTGAGCCGTGTTCGCCGATGTATCGTCCTTTCCGAAATAACGCTACGGTTTTAAAATGGGCCGCGTTAAGATCAAGATCAAAGCGAGATCAAAGATAGGACATCAACATGGGGAAATTTATCAAAACGATTGGCGTATTGCTCGGCGTGGTGGCCGTCATCGCCTTGCTGGGCCTCGCCATTGTGTTTGCGTTGAGCGAAACCAAATCGCAGCGCAACTTTAGCATTCCGGTCAATGCCGTTGCTGTGCCCAGCGATGCGGCGGCCATCGCCGAAGGCAAGCGCCTCGCCATATTTCGCGGCTGCACCGAATGCCACAAAGACAATTTGGGTGGCGGCGCTTTTGTGGATGCCGTGATCGGCAAAATTGACGCGCCGAATTTGACACGCGGCAAAGGCGGCATTGCCCACTACAGCGATGCCGATTTTGTGCGTGCCATTCGACATGGCGTTGGCAGCACTGGACGTGGTTTGTGGATTATGCCGTCCGATGACTACATCAGTATGAGTGATGCCGACGTGGGCAAGATCATCGCTTATCTCAAGAGCGTGCCGCCGGTGGATAACGAATCACGCACCCGCCAGCTAACGGCGCTGGGGCGGGCGGCGGTGGCGTTTGGGCAATTGCCGCTCGTTCCGGCAGACCGCATTGATCACAGCATCAAAGCCCCCGCCGAATTTAAAGTGACGGTCAGTGTCGAGTCGGGCAAATATTTGGCCGATACATGCCAAGGCTGTCATAACCCCAAATTTAGCGGCGGGCCAGTGCTGGGGGCCGGGCCAAAAGACCCCCCCGCGGCG
>JAHBAL020000293.1 GCA_018500105.2 Anaerolineae bacterium | reverse complement strand
GTGCAAGGCCGTTATCTGCATCTCGACTGGGACGATCACATGACCTCCGACATTGACTATTTCATCGCCCACGACACGCTCGAACTGCGTTTGTCGGGCGGCCCGCGTTATTATTTGAAGAATTAGAAATTGTAGAAATCGGGTTTCTTTCAGAAACCCAATTTCTGTGTTTAACCAACAATGAAATTTAACCGTTATATCTGGAGTCTTTACTGCGAGAATGAGTTTGCTCAAAAACGAATTGCTGGGCTTCAATCTTTGACGCTTGAGACGTGGGCAGAAAATTATCGGTCTACCTTAGAAAACGGTAGCGATGTTTTTGATAATCCGCTTTTTTATCCATTGCTCGATGAAGGGCGAAATCCTGTATCTATCACCATGGTAGAAGATGTTGTGTCTGCTGTGCAAACCAAGCCTGTGCCCCACAATTTTGAATCGGCGATGAATATTTATCGCCAATTGTTAAGCGAAGGTATTGAATGCCGTTTTTTTGACGACAATGGGCAGATGATTGGAACCGAAAACCTAACGGGTGGCGATGTATGGCTTGCAGAAATTCATGCTATTTCGTTTGGCTTATTTCTGGCCTACCCACAATTTTTTTGTCCGTATGGTTTTCGGACGCAATTTCATGTTTTTAGGCGCGTTTGCAATGAATTTGATATTCCATTGCCGGCTGAATTGCCAATTCGAGCAAACCATAATGATCGTGCGCTTTTATACCTTACCCTCAATCAATCTTTACAAGAATTTAGGCAACGATTGGATATGACCCCAGCCGAGTTGTGTGTATTTTTAGAATTTGCTTATGAGAAAATCATTAGCGACGAAATCGAATTGAGTGACGGTAATGCAGCGCTTCCCGAACCGATGCGAGTATGGTTTATGACGGCTGGCGCGGGCACAAAAGAAGATTTTGAGGTTTTAGACAACGCAAGTTCTGACAATCTATATTGGCAAGGCAACTTGGCGACGAATCTAGGTGATATCTGTTTGATGTGGTGTGTCAAACCGCGCAGTTATTTACATTCTATTTGGCGGGCAACAAGCGAAGGCTTTGCCGACCCTTTCTTTTGGGGGTATAGTATTGCTTGGATTGGACAACCAATCAAAATTCCGCCGATTAAATTTGCTGAAATTGCTGCGCATCCCGTTTTGTCTCACAAGCCGATTGTGCGTGCGCATTTTCAGGGTTCGAGTGGCAAGGCGTTTACGCCTGAAGAATATGATGCAATTTTAGAGTTGATTTCGCAAAAAAACTTTGATGTTTCTGTTTTGCCCAAGATTCAAAAACGATTTATTGGTCAAATAGATGGCGTGGAGAATGAAAGGGATGTCGAGTTAAAACTGGTTGAGCCTTTGTTGAAAGACCTTGGCTATACCAATACACAATGGCGTAGACAATTACCAATTCGGATGGGGCGAGGAACAGCCTATTACCCAGATTACGTATTTAATGTGCAGTCATCTATGCGAGGTGAAGAAAAAGCCGATATGGTGCTTGAGGCAAAATTTCGGCTTGCAAATAAAAACCAACTTGAAGAAGCATACTTACAGGCGAAATCATATGCATTAAGGCTACAAGCTAAAATTATTGTGCTGGCTGCCTTGGAAGGGATTTGGATATACGTATCTGGGCGGTCTGGGTTTGTTATGACACCTAAAATCGAGAAAACGTGGAATGAGCTAAAACAAACTGAACACTTTAGCCAAATCAAACAGCTTATTGGCGCAAATGTAATCATGCCCTAAATAGTCGTAAACATGATTCATCGTTAAATGTCAAGGTTCGATTATTTTATTTTTCAGTCACCATGAAAAGAGGAAAGGTGTTTATCTGTTTGCGTGAAATTGCCCTGCCTTGCTGAGTAAAATCATTGGCATGGCCCATCTTACCCACCTCACCCTTCCCACCTTCGGCAAGGTCGAGCAACAACCTGCCATCCCAAACGACATTTACCGGCAACGCATGGCGAAACTGACGGCGTTGCTGCAAGCCCAGCGTCTTGATGTAGCGCTGGTTTACGCTGACCGCGAACATTTTGCCAATCTGCAATACTTAACCGGCTTTGACCCGCGTTTTGAAGAAGCGTTGTTTTTGCTCGACCAAACAGGGCAAGCGTTGTTGCTGGTGGGCAATGAGTGTATGGGTTACTTGCCCGATCCGGCCTTGGGCATCAAGGTCGAGATGTTTCAAGAACTCAGTTTGCTCGGCCAGCCGCGTGGCGCGTCGCGCCCGTTGCGCCACATCTTCGCCGATTTTGGCATCGGCGCGGGCAAGCGGGTGGGTTGTATTGGCTGGAAATATTTTGCCTCGCACTCTGGGCACGCCTTAATCGAAGGTGGCGCATTGGCGCTCGACATCCCCGCCTATTTGGCCGATTTGCTGCGTGACCTGACCGCAGACCGTGCTCACGTCGTCAATGCCACCGCCTTGCTCATGAATCCGGTGGACGGCTTGCGCATCATCAACGAGCCAGCCCAAATTGCGCTGTGTGAATATGCCGCCACTCGCACCTCTGAGGCTGTTTTTGCCTTGTTGCAGGCGCTACAACCCGGTGTGCGCGAGAGCGATCTTGAGCGGTATTTGTTTAGCGACGGCCTGCCGCTGTCGTGCCACCGCATGATTAGCTTTGGTGAAAAGGCGCGGCGTGGCTTGGCTAGCCCCTCGCAAAACCGCGCTAAGTTGGGCGATACGTTCACCACCGCGTTTGGCGTTACGGGCGCATTGACTTGTCGGGCAGGGGCGATTGCCGCCCACGCGGGCGATTTGCCCGCCGCCACCCGCGATTTTTACCCCGCGCTGGCGCACAATTATTTCGATGTGGTAGCAACTTGGTATGAAAATATTCGCGTTGGGGCGTTGGGAGGGCACGTGTTTGCAGCGGTTGAGCAAAAGCGTGATGCCGCGCTGTATGACTTCGCCGTTAACCCCGGCCACTATTTGCACCTCGACGAATGGGTGCATTCGCCTTTTTTTGCCGATAGCAAAATTGCGCTGCCATCGGGCGCATTGCTGCAAATGGACATCATCCCCATTTCACGTGGGCCGTTTTGCTATATCAACGCCGAAGACGGCGTAGTGTTGGCCGATGCGGGTTTGCGCGATGCGTTGCGCACGCAGTTCCCCGACATGTGGCAACGTATGCAACAGCGCCGCCAATTTATGCAAGATGTGATCGGCATCGCCTTGCACGAATCGGTGTTGCCGCTCGGCAACATGCCGGCTTGGCTACTGCCTTATGCGCTCGACCTCACCTTGGCTTTTGCGCGGTAGTTGCATCATGCTTGCACACTTGCGTTTGTGATGCGGTTATGATTGAAACATAAGACACAGGCACAAGCATCGCCCATGCGCTGTTATTGACGCTTGTTATTAAAACCGAAACCCATGATATGTTTGCAACTAAAGACCTATAATTTGATGTATACTTTGTTGTAACACGGTATATATCTAGGTGACTTAAGTCCGAATTTTCTGATATCCTGCATGATATACTTAAAAATCAGTCTTAAGCCCGTTGTAAAAATACCACAGAAATGGAATATTAATGGCACGAGAAAATACTGGATATAATTCAGTATTGCTCGCGTTAATAGGCAATAATACGAGAATAAATACAGAACGTTATAGCTTCGGAGAAAAACAATATGGAAACAATGACAAATACAATGATACACACAAAGACAGCACCAGAGGTCATTAAGGTTTCTGCAAATTCACGCTCAACCGCAGTTGCAGGCGCAATTGCAGGTGTTGTGCGCGAAAGCGGGCGAGCAGATGTGCAAGCAATCGGGGCCGGCGCAGTGAATCAAGCCATTAAGGCAGCAGCCATTGCACGCGGTTATTTGTTGCTCGATGGCATCAATGTCATCATCATCCCGTCATTTTCTGATGTGGATATTGATGGTTCAGAGCGCACCGCCGTTCGTTTGGCAGTAGAACCTCGCTGATCGTTTCCTTTCAGGTATCAGCAAATCACCTCTCACCCTATTTGCAACGAATGCAATTTTTATCATCGCAATGCGAGCATACGCTTGGCTTAGAATTGCGATGACACCCCCTAAAAATTGCCAGCAAATATTATTTTCATCACCCATAGGTTGGTAATCATTGCAGTACACAAATTTACATTGCCATACCACCGCGTCTGATGGCGAACTCAGCCCGACCGATTTGGTGGCATTGGCGGCCCAGCTTGGGGTGACTACGCTCGCAATTACAGACCACGACACCATTGCCGGTCATGACGAAGCAATGGCGGCGGGGGCTGCGCGTGGGGTTCGTGTCATCCCGGGCATCGAGGTCAGCGCGTTGTCGCCGCAGGGCGAGGTCCACATCTTGGGATATGGCGTGCGCGTAACATCGCCGGAATCCCCCGTTGCCCAGAAAATTGCGGGTTTGCGCGCGGTGCGTGATGCCCGTGCCAACAAAATCATCGCCAAATTGGGCCAATTGGGTATTGTGCTGACGTTTGCGCATGTCAAACGAATCGCAGGCGACGCGGTGGTGGGACGTCCACACATCGCCAAGGCTTTGGTCGAATTGGGTGTGGTGACCGATATACAGCAAGCCTTTGACCGCTATTTGGGCGAGGGTAAACCGGCGTTTTCGCCCCACGAAGGGCTGACACCGGCACAGGCAATTCAACTCATCCACGACGCGGGCGGCATTGCCGTGTTTGCACATCCTACGTTATATGTCGGCAATATTGCCCAACTGTTCGCTGATTTGCTTGCCAACGGCTTAGACGGCATCGAGGTTTATCATAGCGACAACCCCGAAGACCATCGCCAAATTTACTTGAATTGGGCGAGCAAGCATGGGCTGGTGGTGACCGGTGGCAGTGATTTCCATCACGATTCCTCAGAAACCCGCGCAATATTTTCGTCGTTTTCGCTTTCTGCCGAAGAAATGGCGCATTTTAATGCAGCACTGCGTCGCTGACAGCTAAAAGCCGACGGCCCAAGCGTCATTACAGTAGAATGACGCCCAATGTTACGCAACTGGAAAGTATGGCTGGGGATCGTCGTCAGCCTCGCCGCGCTCTACCTCATTTTTAAGGATGTCAATTTTCAAGCATTGGGGCAAAGCCTTGCCAATGCGCAATTGATTTGGTTTGTGCCGGGCACGCTGGCGTTTTTGTTGGTGATCGGGTTGCGCGGTTGGCGCTGGGCGGTGCTGCTCGATAACGCCCCGTTTTGGCCGACCATGCACGCCTATAACATTGGCTACATGATGAATATGCTCATCCCGCTTCGCGCGGGCGAGGTGGGCAAAGCATATGCCATCAGCCAACGCACCAACATCACCATGACGCGGGCGCTATCGTCCATTGTGGTCGAGCGCTTTTTCGATCTTGCGGCAGTATTGGTCATGTTTGCTGGCTTTGCCCAAATTGTGCCCATGCCGCCCCAATTTGTCACCGCCGCTACCATTGGCGGGGCGCTCATTTTGGGAATGGGGCTGACGTTTGCGTTGGTGCTGTCTCTTATACACATCT
>JAHBAL020000237.1 GCA_018500105.2 Anaerolineae bacterium | reverse complement strand
GCTGCAATAGCCAAATGGACAAACACAATAGACCCCGCATATTTTTACCTGCCAATTTTCAGATGTTTACAAGCAAAGATATGTGCGAGCTTTAATTGACTTGTCTATAAGGCTGTTTAGCCAAAATAAATACCGGAATCGTCTTGTAAAAAGCCCTCCGACTTTCCGCCAATTCCGCGTCTCCGCGATCCAAATTCTGTGATCGCGGAGATGCAGAATTGGTAAAGAATCGGAGAATTATTTTTTCTGAATGGCCTAATCCCCAATCCTTAATCCCATATTACAGCCGTGTGGCTTGCAATTCAGCCTTGATCGCCAATTCCATCGCCAAGAAACAGCGCCATTGCGGCATGGCGGTTTCGGTGCGATTGAGCACGTCGTGCAGCAACTGTGAGCCATAAGGCAACTTGACTTGGTTGCAATCAATGCGTTGAATGCCTTCATGGTTAACGAGCAGCAAATGATCAATACCCGCTTGCCCGCCAATGTCAACATACTTGCGCAATTCGATATAGCCTTCGGTTCCCAGCAGCGTCAAACGCCCATCGCCCCATGTCGGCAAACCATCGGGCGTATACCAATCCACCCGAATATAGCCGCTGGCGGGGCCGTTTGGCCCGCCCGTGCCGCGCACGGTGCAATCGCCAAAATCTTCGAGGCCGGGGTATTGCGGATGCTTGAAATTGCCAACTTGGGCGCTGACAATTTCGGCTTCGGTATTGCCGCTAAAAAACAAAAACTGCTCAAATTGATGCGAGGCAATGTCGCACAAGATGCCGCCATAACGTGCTTTGTCGAAAAACCATGCTGCGCGGCCTGCGGCGTTGGGTTTGCGCAGTGTTGGCAAATGGGTGCGATGTGGGCCGAGGCCAACCGTTTGCACCAAGCGCCCAATCGCGCCCGCTTGCACCAATTCGCCCGCCTTGACCGTGCAGCGCGTCTCAAAATGCTCGCTGTAGCAAATGCTGTAAATACGTTGCGTCTCGGCCTGCACTCGCCGCACCTCGTCAAGCTGCGCCAGCGTGGTCATGCCGGGTTTGTCGCTCATGTAGTCTTTGCCATGTCGCATCACTTCGATGCCAAGCGGGGCGCGGTCGGCGGGGATGCCTGCACTGAGCACAAGCTGAATGTTCGGGTCTTCGAGAATGGCACGTTTGTCGTGAACTTGTTTGGCAGACGGAAAACGCGGGCCAAACTCGGCGGCGAGGTCGGCCTCTGACGCATACCACGCGACAAAATTCGCGCCCGCGCTGAGCATACAGCCAATTTGGCCGTAAATGTGAGGGTGGTTAATGCCAATAACGGCGAAGTTAATCATAAGACTTTTAATTGGAGTTTGATTTGAGGTTTGATTTGCTTTTACCAAGCATAATTTGCCTTTTCAGCCGCGATTCTTAAATGAAGCAATGCTTCTTTTAAATGGTGACTGACAGCACTTTCGGGTTCGGCAAGCACGGCGTCTTGATAACAATTGATAAACGATTCTCGCAATCGGTGGAACAAGTGCAAGAAATAGCGCAAGAAATCTAAACAATCAAGCGTGACAAGTTCAATACCACCCGTTTTTAAATACATTTTTGCGGCATAATCCTGCACAGATTGATCAATTTTTTCGGTGGACACAAATATATAATTAGAAATTCTAGGGTGTGCGGCTATTTTGATCAGTACCAAGTCCAAATCATTAACCGTAATGGCCCTGTTTTTCATTTCATAAGCGGTCACAATGCTATTGTCATCAGCCAATGTTATTTGCAAATCGCCCAAAGCCCCCGTTTGCTTATCGGCGGCATTATGAGGCTGTAAAGGCAGTAATTTTCCGCCTAAATGTTGCGATGCACCCTGATAAATTGCAGCCACAACCAGAACAGGCAAACGGCTAGAGCCGCTCATACTTAAATGATGTTCAACAATTTTTACAATGGCTTCGGCAGCCAAAGCTGTTTCATTCTTTTCTTGCAATAAACTATCGTAAAGCTGATCAATCCGCAGTCTGTTTTTATTTTGATAAGCCAAAAGTGATTTAATAGCCTCAACTAAGACGATATCCGCCGAGATGGTGTGATCGGCGATGATTGCTAACAATTGCAAAAATGCTTGATATAAATTTGCAGGGCGACCCACAAGATCAACACTTGGCGTCAGAACAATATTACGATTGCGAAATGCAGGGGTCAGGAATGCAGTCGTGTCGTTACAAGGCAACCCATACTTTATGATAAATGGGCCGACATAACGTTCATCATAATCTCTACCAGAGTATGAATCTAAATCGCCGATTTTTGTATACGGTTTTCTAATATCTAAATCCGAGTTGTGAATTTTTGCCAAAGTGCAAGCCAATAACGCTCTGGCACATGATCTATTGCTTTTGGTTTGGCTGATAAGTTCTATAAGGGCTTGAACCGTCGGCTCTTTTATGAGAGACCCTCCAACAGTTGCAGTTGCTTTTTGATACGCCCATTCGAGAATTGAATCGGGGGGTTGATCTGCGTGGTTAGCGAGTTCGGCTCGTAATTGGTCCATAAAATTTCTTGTCGAAAGCCTTTCGATGAGTGAATTTGCTTATTTACTCCTTCTGTGCGAATCCAATGCTTATATAACTTATTAAATAAGGGCGAATCATAACCTGATATGGCCGCTTTGCCTTGAATATGCTGCAAAACTTCGGCCAACGCTTCATGATCTTGGTCACTCATTTCATGTGCATAGGCTTTTATATCACCTCGTGAATCATGGGGATACGGAGGATCGCAATAAAACAGTGTATCAGGCGAATCATATCTGTTAATCACCTCTATCGCTGGGGCATGTTCTATTTGCACGCGCAAAAGTCTTTGCGCTATTTCGGATAACCCCTCTACACTTCCTAGCCAGCGCGACACAGCCCCGGCCATGCCTGCCCGTGATGTCAATAAACAATGCGCCCACCTGCCCGCTGATGCCGTTTGCGCCAATCCAGTCCGAACTTGGCGGGCGCGAACAAAGAAACGACGCGCTACTTCTAAATCTGATAAGGTTTCCATGGAGGGCGCTACCGCAATTTCCAACTCTTGTCTTGAGAACGGGGTTAAGCCAATTGCACGGATGAGCGATTCTGGATCTTCTCGCAAAACCCGAAAAAAAACAACAACTTCTTCATATAAGTCGTTATAGGTTTCAACAGGCGAAGGTTTTCTGTTTAATAAAACCGCTGCTGACCCGCCAAATGGCTCGCAATAATGCGTTGCCTCTGGCAACAAGGGCAGCAGCCAATCTAAATGGCTAAATTTGCCACCATACCACCCAAATGCAATTTTTTTATCCATCGCGATAATCGGAATTGTATAACGTAAGGGAAGATGTTTTCACTTTTCACTCTAAAGCCTGCACAATCGTCCCAATCGCAACTGTTGCTAACCCAACCGCAAACAACCCAGCATAAAACGCCACGCCCCACAATCCTTGCTGCAATGCCAACAGCATCGAAATACCATTCCACAGCGCAAACAGCAACTCGGCAAAAACGATGCGATCTAGCCCCAGCACATATTGATTCGCAAACGAGACGGCAGCCAAAGCACCGATGCCCGACTTGGGTGTGCGCTCAAACGCATATTGCCGATGTCGAAACAATTGCAGCGCGGCGCGGCACGTATTGAGCATCATGCCAGCGCCCAGCCCAGACAGCAGAAAAATGCGCGGCAATTCGGCAGCCCAGCCTTGCCCGCGCCGCACTTGGGCCGCCATAAACATTAGCGTGGGCGCAAAAGCAGTGAGGTTGAATAGCCAAGTGGTATTGAACACCCACGCTGGTAGCCCTACCCCACGAATAATCAGCAACAGCGGCAAATACAGCACGCTCACCAGCGCCATCCACAACTGAATGGTGTAGGCCGTGAGATGCAAGGCCGCTTGCGATTTATGCCGCAACGGCAAGGCCGAAGCCATGATCTTGGGCAATAATTTACGCGCCGTTTGAAAGCTACCAAAAGCCCAGCGGCGTTGCTGCCGCCGAAAAGCCGCAAAATGTTCGGGCAGTTCGGCGGGCACTTCTACCTCATCCAAATACACCCCGCGCCAACCCTTCAACGCCGCCCGATACGACAAGTCGAGGTCTTCGGTCAAGGTGTCGGCGGTCCAGCCACCCGCCGCTTCGATAGCGGCGCGTCGCCAGATACCAGCCGTGCCGTTAAAGTTGAAGATGTGCCCGGCTTGGCTACGGGCGCATTGCTCAATGGCAAAATGCCCATCAATGCCCAACGCCTGCAAACGGGTGAGCAACGAGCCAGCGCGATTAAGATGCCCCCAGCGGGCTTGGGCAAAAGCGACGGGGGCGACCGTCAGCGCAGGCGCTGACGATTGTGCCCCTGCGATATGCGGCATAATCCGCCGCAAATAATCGGGCGGGGGCAAAAAGTCGGCATCGAAAATAGCAAAAAACTCGTTGCCGGTTTGCGTCATGCCATAGGCCAATGCGCCGGCCTTGTAGCCTGTTCGGTGGGGGCGGCGAATGTGGCGAATGTTGACGCCTTGCGCCTGCCAAAATGCCACACGCTGCCCTGCCAACGCCACCGTTTCATCCGTCGAATCGTCTAGCACTTGAATTTCGAGCAGTGCGGGCGGGTAATCGAGCTTAGCGGCGGCATCAATCAAGCGCTCAGCCACATAGCGCTCGTTGAAAATGGGCAATTGCACCGTGACCGATGGATAATCGCTGGCGGCCAAAACAGGCGGCGCAACTTTGTGGTTATGGCGCAACGCCTTGCCGGTCAAATACAAAAAATTTACCCCGTAAATGGCTAACACCCCCAAGGCGACAAAATAAACACTGGCTAAGACGACGAGTAAGATTTCGAATATTTCGAACATAAGGATAGCCCCCAAGCAACGATAAAACTGTGCCACAAACGGCCCCAAGTGCTGTGCCAAGGGTAATAATCGAACAAGCCAATGACAAGCAGGCCGAGCAACGCAAGCAACGGCGCAAGCCGGTGCGCGGCCCACAGCCGAACGACACACGTAAGCATGAGCCAACCGTAAAGCACGCTGCCAAGCAAACCCAACTCTAGCGCCAGCACCAGCGGCACAAAATGCGGCGGTTGATAATCGAGCAGGAACATGGGGTAAGCCGCTTTGAGGGCTGCCGGAATTGCACCCATGCCCAAACCGGTGAGCCACGACTGAGCAAGCAACGGCAACGCAGCGCGGCCCAGATAATCGCGTTCGAGTTGGGCGGCGGCGTTACTCAGCGTGCTGGTGGTATCGAGGCGATTGGCGAAAACAGGCAATGTGCTAGCGATGGCGGGCAGCAAAACCAAGCCAGCGCAAACGAGGGCAATGGCGATGTGGCGTAATTCGGCAACCTGC
>JAHBAL020000395.1 GCA_018500105.2 Anaerolineae bacterium | reverse complement strand
TTTGGGGGATGGCCCCGCGGGCCGCGGGGGGGGCGCCGGGGGCCGCGTGTGGTGGCCGCGCGCCCCAACGGGGTGCCCCCAACCGGCCCAACCGGGGAAGCCCCGCCGCACCAGCCGCCGGTGGCGGCGCAGTGAGTGGCGCATTTACGGTTTGGCAAGGTGCGCCTGAATTGCCGCTTGACATTAAGTATTACGACGAGTTTTTTTCAACCTTTGAGAAGGATAACCCAAGTATCAAGATGACCAAAGAATTTATTGGTTATGGCGATATGTTGGATAAGACGCGGGTGGCGGTGCGTGGTGGTGGTGGCCCCAATGTGGCAATGATGCCAATTTTGTGGGGGGTTGAGTTTGCCGCCAACAAGTTTTTACGCCCGCTCAAGCCGCAAGATTTGGGCTACACCAACGATACATTCTGGCCCAAGGCGCTCAATAGCTGTAAATGGGAAGGCGAAAGCTATGGCGTGCCAACTAATAACGAGTGCATGGCAATGATCATCAACAAGGAACTGTTTTCAAAAGTGAAGGCAGATCCCGATAAAGGCCCGCAAACTTGGCAAGAAGTGGTCGAAATCTCGAAGAAAATGAAGATGGATCTCGGCATTAGTGGTTTGGGCATGGTGGCACGTCTAAATCACGGCAACACGCCATTCCGCTTTATGCCGTTGGTATGGGCGCAGGGTGGCAGCGTGCTAGACGAATCTGAAGATAACCCGACCATGAAAAATATTCGGGTAAACAGCCCAGAGACGCGCAGCGCACTCGAAATGTATCGCAAGATGTATGTGGACGATAAGTCGGTGCCACAAGGGGCGCTAGACAACACCCAAGCCGAAAACCAAGAGCTGTTCATCAACGAAAAGATCGCCATGATGATTAGCCACCCCACCGAGTTTGCTGCTATTTCGGCCAAAAAGCCGGAGATCGCCGCCAAGATGAACTATGTGCTCATCCCGATGGGAACCAAGCGCCGCGCTGCGGTGTATGGCGGTAGCAATATCCACATTTTCAAGAACACGCCTGATGCAGCCATGCCAGCCGTGCTTCATTACATTAAGACCCGCACCAACCCAGAATGGAGCAACAAGCTAAACTGGCTGAGCAGCAACCCCGGCAACCGCGACGGGTTTAAGCACCCGCTGTTTGAGCAACGCAAGAACGAGATCAAATTCTTGAATGTGACGACTGAAATGCTCAATCACGGCATTCCGTTCCCGGTCATCCCAGAGGCCACCGACATCATGAACTTGATCGTGCCGACCATGATTCACAATGCCCTGACCGGCAAGATGACGGTTGAAGCGGCCACCGACGACGCACACAAGAAGATCACCGAACTCTTTGCTCGCCGCAAATAAGAAAGTTGCAAGTGCTAAGTGCTAAGTGCTAAGTTGTAAAGTGCTAAGTGATTTTCCTCACTTAGCACTTTACACTTAGCACTTAGCGCTTCTATCATTCATGCTAAAAAACATCTGGAAGCACCGTTGGGACTATCCCTATCTATTGCCCGCGTTGGGTGTAATGGGGCTACTGATTGTCTATCCGTTTTTTTATACTATTTTCCTCAGTTTTTATGACACGCCTTCGTCACGGCCCGAAATTTTCTTCGTTGGGCTAGATAATTATCGTGAATTATTGCGTGATGAGACATTTTTGCTGGTTGTTAAAAACACCCTGATTTGGTCGGTGTTTGGCACGTTGTGCCCCTTTTTAGTCGGCTTTTTGGCCGCCTTGTTGGTCAATCAGAAATTGCCGGGGCTAAATTTTGCGCGCGGCCTCATGATTGTGCCCTACGCGATGGGTTTTGTGCCTGCCTCGCACGCTTGGCGCTGGATTTTTCACGGCGATTTTGGCGTCATCACCGGCACATTGCAATACTTGGGGTTAATCAAAGATCCCATCCCCTTTTTACAAAGCCCCGCGCTCATCATGCCCTCGCTGATTTTGGTTAACACGTGGAAAAGTTTCCCCTTCGTCATGATCATGGTCTACGCCGGGCTACAAACCATCCCCGAATCGCTGTATAAAGCTGCTCGCGTGGATGGCGCGAGCGCGTGGAGCCAATTTTGGGAGATCACCGTGCCGCAATTGTCAAATGTCTTGATGGTGACCAGCATGTTGATGTTCATCAGCAATATGAATCAGTTCACGCTCATCGAGATCATGACCGGCGGTGGCCCAGCTTATTTGTCTGAAATTATCGTGACGTGGATTTACCATTCGTCATTCCAGACCTTACGTTTTGGCCTCGCTTCTGCTGCCAGCGTGTTGCTCTTCCTTGTGCTCATCGTTTTCAGCATTTTTTATGTGCGCACGCTTACCCGTAGCGCTGTCCAAGGGTAATTCATGACCAGAAAACAACGCAAAGCCCTTCATGCCATCGTCGTGTATTCCCTCATTGCGCTTCTTTGCCTATTTGCATTTCTGCCGATGCTGTGGATGGCCTCGACTTCCTTTAAGACATCGAGTGAGCAATTTGTTTCGCCGCCACGTTGGATCCCGCACAACCCGACCTTTGAGCATTACACCAAAATCTTTTTCCCCACCCGGTTGTCGTCCGGCTCCTTCCAAATTTACTTTTTCAACAGCCTGTTCATCTCGTTCATGACCACCATCTTGGCCCTCATTGTGGCCTTGCCCGCCTCATATGCTTTTAGCCGCTTCTCATTCCCCGGCAAAGACTCGGCCTATTTTGCGGTGCTGGCACGGAATATGTTCCCGCTCATTGTGTTTCTCATTCCACTATTTAGCATGATGCGGATTTTGGGCTGGATCAACACCTATACCGGACTGATTGTGGCGTATATGACATTTACGCTGCCGTTGGCGATATGGCTGCTCAAAGGCTTTTTCGATGGCATTCCCACCGAGCTAGAAAAGGCCGGGCGAATAGACGGCTGTTCGCGTTTTGGCGCGTTTATGCGCCTCATCGTGCCGCTCACCGCCAGCGGCATGACCGCCGCCGGGGTCAACACCTTTATCCAAGCGTGGAATGAATATGGCTTTGCCCGCCAACTCACCGAGAGCGCCTCGATGCGCACCATTCCGGTTGGGCTGGCCTATTTCTTCACCGAAAACACATCCGATTGGGGCGGCCTAATGGCATCCGCCTTTCTGTTCAGCGTCCCCGTCGTCATTTTGTTCATGGTCATCCAACGCTTCTTCATCGCCGCCCTCACTCAAGGCGCGGTTAAACAATAACAAAGTGCTAAGTAGCAAATGCTAAGTGTTAAGTAACTTAGCACTTGCTACTTAGCACTTAGCACTCTTAAACAAAGTGCTAAGTAGCAAGTGCTAAGTGTTAAGTAACTTAGCACTTGCTACTTAGCACTTCGCACTCTTACTATGGCAGAAGTCTCTCTCAAAAACATTGTAAAAACATACGGCGACGTGCGGGCGGTGGATGATGTCTCGCTGCATATTCACGACAAGGAATTTGTCACACTGGTTGGCCCGTCGGGCTGCGGCAAAACCACCACGCTGCATATGATCGCCGGGCTAATTGATCTCGACGGCGGGCACATCTTCATCGGCAAACGCGATGTGAGCGAACTCGACCCCAAAGACCGCGACATTGCGATGGTTTTTCAAAACTACGCGCTTTATCCGCACAAAAGCGTGCGCGATAATTTGCTTTTTCCCTTGCGGATGCGCAAAATTGACAAAAACACCGCCGACCAGCGCATCAACCGGGCCGCCAAAATTCTCAGCATCGAGCAATTGCTTGACCGCAAGCCCAAACAACTGTCGGGCGGGCAACAGCAACGGGTGGCGCTAGGCCGCGCCATTGTGCGCGACCCCGCCGTTTTCCTCATGGATGAGCCGTTGTCTAACCTCGACGCGAAGCTGCGTTTGCAAATGCGCACCGAAATCAAGCACCTGCAACAAGAATTGCAGGCCACCATGATTTATGTCACCCACGACCAAATTGAGGCCATGACGATGAGTGACCGCATCGCGGTGATGGACAAAGGCAAAGTGCAGCAATTTGGCACACCCGATGAGCTATTTAACCATCCCAACAACGTCTTTGTGGCTGGCTTTATCGGCAACCCGCCCATGAATTTAATTCCAGCCCAGATCGTGAGCGAAGGCGGTGATAAAAAATTACGCATGGGCCAAATTACCTTTGCGCCGCAATCGGCGCGGGTGCATGACCTCATCAACAAGGCTGTGGGCGATAAAGTCGTGGTTGGGCTGCGCAATACCGCCATTCACATGGTGGCGGCAGGCACACCCAGCGCCATCAACACGCAAGTTTATACGGTCGAACCCACCGGCGATGTGACTTATGTGCAGGCCAATATCGGCGACAAAATGTGCACCATCAGCAGCCCTGATGTCGCCTATCGCGGGCGTTTGGGCGACCCGATCACCCTCAAACTCGATGAAAATCGCCTGTATTTGTTTGATGAATTAACCGGTAAGGCGATTGTTTGACGGTATTTAGCTAACCCCGCGCTATTGAACAACGCCCACTGCGCAGTGGGCGTTGTTCATTGGAACGGAGACCAGTCGCCACGTCAACGAACAACCCTACATTAGACTATCTCCCCGCGCACCCGCTCCCAGCGAAAATCGTCCAAACGGTCGGGCTGATCGAAGAAATATTCCTCTAAATACGGCTCAATTTCGCTGCGCCAAATACTCTCGATCTCATGGCGCAACTCTGGGCGCAAGAAAAAGCTGACGCCCAAGGCAAAATGTGGGTTGTTGATCTGCCGATTGAGGCGCTGCAACACCGCAATAAGGCCAGCGGGGTCAAAACCAGCCGCAAATGGACGATGATATTGGCGCAACACCTCGTAATTTGGCTGTAGAGAAATGAAGGCGAAGCGCCGCCGCAATGCGTGATCCACCAAGGCAATCGAGCGATCTGCCGTATTCATCGTGCCGATCAATAACACATTGTCGGGAATGCTAAACGCCTCGCCGCTGGCGAGCGTAATCGCCTTTTCTCGATATTCGAGCAAATACATTAGCTCGCCAAACACGCGGCTAAGGTTGGCGCGGTTGATCTCGTCCACAATCATGACACACGTGCCGCTGCGTTTGCTCGCTCGTTTGCAAAATCGCACAAACGCCCCATCCGTCAGCGGGTAATCGAGCGCCCCATGATGGCTGCGTGGGCGAATGCCTTGCACAAAATCTTCGTAGGCGTAGGCGGGGTGAAATTGCACCATGTCAACCAGACCATTGCCGCCGCCTACCAAATGTTTCGCCAACGCTTGCGCCAAAAACGTTTTGCCTGTGCCCGGCGGGCCATAAAAAATGGCTTGGCGTTTGCGCTCAAGCGCACTTTTCCATTGTGCCAGTGTGTCGCTGGGGATGTGCGTATCGGCGGCGCACATGTCGAGCGAATATTCAGCTTGCAGTCGGGCCTCATCGTCTGCGCCATCCAGCATCGCCGCGTCCTCATCCAACGCCTCGGCCTCGGCGCTCGGCCACAACAATAAAGTCTCAAATAATTCGGCATCAATCTCGATCAGGGTGCGTTGCCAGCCCGCTTGTTGCACCACGCGCTCGATCTGATCATCCCAGCGCACCGCCAGCCGATGCCGATGTGTATTGGCCTGCGTCTGATAATAATACGCCCCCGTCACCGTGCCAATGCCCAACACCAGCGACTTGCCACGATTTGCTACAACGCGGTCACCGATCTGAATATTGCGAAATTTCCAAACCTGCTCCATGCCGCCTTTGGCAAAATGCTCCGGCTCGCGCTCGATCAAGGCTGTCATGCGGCGCTCAAATTCATCGCGCTCTACTTGGCGCACATCGCCCAATTCATCCCAGCCAATGGCGATAAAGCCGCCGCGCACACAATCGCGCCATTGCCATGCGCCCTCGCCGGGGCTAATTTTCCAATAGCGCGGCTGTGCCGATTTTTCGCTGGCAGATGCACCAGCTTGATAAGTCGCCTTCGGTTCTTTAAGGGTTCCAGCTTGCGCTCCCGATTGAGCCTCAACTTCAGCCTGACTCGGCGGACAAGCATGATATAAAAATAGTGCAATCTCGTTCGTCGTCCAGCCGTCAAATTCGGGGTGCTGCTGAATGGCGTGTAATAACGCCCGATTGAGTTGCACCCGACCATAATCGCGCACACTGGTCAGGTCAACCGCAAATGCCCGCAAGAAATGTTGCAAGTGGGCGCGTGAAACGATGGGCAAGATGCGACTGGGGAAGTAGATGTGTAATGCCTTGAGCAATACACCTTTCTCACGTAAAAGCGCAATCGCGTCCATCTCGGCCCACCGATTGTCTCGCGCATTGGCAAAAGCCTGCCCATAGGCCGCCCGCAGCGCCACCCACGCCGCCTCGACATCGGCAAATTGGCGAGGGTAAAACCAAGTCCCGTCCTTTTGTTTGTAAATGACGAGCTTGTTCGCCGTCCCGCCGCCCATTCCGCCCAAAACTTTGCTTTTATATTCAAGCCAATGACAAAAGGTTGGTTCAGACACATCTAATCCCAACGCATAACGCTCAAGCGGCAGCGTTGCCCAGCCATCAAGTGGAAAAGCCCGCAAAATGTCACGTCGTTTTTCCTCGGCTAGATGTAAACTTGCCTCAAACGCATGTCGTTCAAATGGCAAGGTCGTCCAATCATCAAGAGATGGTTGGCGCGTGTTTTGTCGCTCATCCTCGCCCTGCCGCAAACGCGCCTCAGCGCTGCTGCTTTGATATTGCGCCAAGGCTTGCCGAAACACCGCTGGAAGGCTCATGGTTGGGGGAGTAGTCAGTAGACAGTAGTCAGTAGTCAGTAGTCAGATATAGCCGGTGATAATCAACAGTTACTAACACTTCATCATTCTTTATCTGATTACTGACTACTGACTACTGACTACTAACTACTGTTTACTTTTTGTCCGAGCGATTTGACAATTTATCACTCAATTGCCGTAAGGCACGCTTAAACCGCGAGCGCACTTTTGCGCCGTTGTAGGCGGCACGATTAAGCACTTGCTTGGTTTTGCTGCTTGGGTGCGGCACATCCCACACAATGGCCACCGCACCCCATGCCAACCCCGCGCCAAACCCGACCAAAATCGTCTTGTCGTTCGAGCGCAACCGCCCTTGATCCACCGCCTCACAAATCGCCAGCGGCACAGATGCGGCGCTGGTATTGCCATATTTTTCGATATTGACAAACACCTTTTCCATTGGAATGCCCAGCACTTTCGATGCCGATTCGATGATGCGGATATTGGCTTGATGCGGGATGAGCAAATCCACCTGTGCTGATCGCCAGCCGACCTTGCTCATCACTTCTTTGGCGGCGGCTGGCATCGCTCGCGTGGCAAATTTATACACTTCGCGTCCATTCATCACCAAATGGCGCTTGTCGTTCAAATACAAATCATCGCCGCCAGAGCCATCGGCATACAGCACCGAGGCCAAAATGCCGCCCGGCTGGGCACTGCCCCGCACAATGACGGCCCCAGCGCCATCACCAAACAACACCGCCGTGCCGCGATCTTCCAAGTTCATCATGGGCGAGAGTTTTTCGACCCCGATCACCAAAACACAATTTTTGCTGCCCGCTTTCACCATGTCGCCCGCCATCGCCAAGCTATAGACAAAACCCGAACAGGCCACCACCAAATCTACTGCGCCCGCATTGGGAATGCCCAACCGGTCTTGCACGATGCAGGCCGTAGCGGGAAAAATGGCAGTCGCGGTTGCCACGATGACCATGTCAATTTCACTCACCACAATCCCCGCGTGTTCGATGGCGGCAACAGCCGATGCTGTCGCCATATCGGCCAAGGTTTCATCTTTGCGTGCCCAACGCCGCGCCCCAATCCCCGACCGACTGCGAATCCACTCGTCGTTGGTGTCCATCATGGTGGACATTTCGTCATTGGTTAAAATGCGTTCGGGCGTATATTTGCCCCAACCGATAATATGTGCGTATTTCATTAGATGCAAGTGCTAAGTGCCAAGTGCCAAGTGTCATCTACACTTCGCACTTGGCACTTTATACTTAGAACTTTTTAAATATGAGCGTCGCATTATGCCCGCCAAAGCCAAAGGCATTGGACATGGCGACATTGACTGGCGCATGAATGGCGGTATTGGGAACGTAGTTCAAATCGCAGTCGGGGTCGGCGGTAGTGAAATTGATGGTGGGCGGCACGATGCCGTGATTGAGTGCCCCGATACAGGCGACAACGTTGATCACGCCCGCCGCACCGAGCAAATGCCCAACTGCGCCCTTGTTTGAGCTAATTTTCAGCGTGTGCGCCGCCTCGCCAAAGGCAAACTTAATGGCCTTGGTTTCGCTGGCGTCGTTTAATGGCGTGCTGGTTCCGTGTGCAGCAATATAATCCACTTGGCTGGCTTGGATGCCAGCTTGTTTCATCGCCAATCGCATCGCCATCGCTGCGCCATTTGGGTCGGGGGCGGTAATGTGTTTGGCATCGGCGGTGCTGCCATAGCCCACTACCTCGGCGTAAATTTTTGCCCCGCGTGCCTGCGCACTACTCAACGACTCAAACACAAAAATACCCGCGCCTTCGCCGGTGACAAACCCGTTGCGGGTTTTGTCAAAGGGTCGGCTGGCGTGCTTCGGGTCACTGTTATAACCCGATAACGCCCCCATATTGTCGAACGCCACGAGCGGGAAGGGCAAAATCGAAGCCTCTAGCCCGCCAGTAATGACCATTTTGCAACGCCCGCTGGCGATCATCTCAAAGGACTCACCCATTGCATTGTTGGCGCTGGCGCAGGCCGTCGTCACATTCATATTTGGGCCACGTGCGCCATACATAATACTAATGAGGCCCGCTGCGCCATCTGGCATCATCATCGGCACAGTGTAGGGGCTAACGCGGCGTGGGCCACGTTGCATCATTACCGCAAATTCGCCGATGGTCGTGCCGACGCCGCCGATGCCGCTGCCGGTTATCACGCCGATATCGGCGGCGTTCGACTCGTCAATCTTAAGATTCGCATCGGTTAGCGCCTCTTTGGTGGCCGCCAAGGCCAATTGCTGGCTGCGGTCCATGCGGCGGGCTTCTTTTACCCCAAAATGGGCCGTCGGCTCAAATCCTTTGACTTCGCCCCCAATTTTGACGGCAATATCTTTCGTGTCAAATAGGCTAATATAGTCAAGCCCTTGCTTGCCTGAAATTAAGCCATCCCATGTTTCGGCGGTGGTGTTGCCAATTGGGCTTAGGCAGCCCATCCCTGTGATCACCACGCGTTGGCGCAGTGCGTGGTGATGATGATTGTTGTCGCTCATGACCTCTAATTCTACCGATAAATCTAGGCGCAATGCAAAAGTAGACAATTCATCCGTCATTTGGCCCATCTTTTCTAATTGCCAATTACATGAAAATTGACATACAATAAATGGTAGATGATTTACTTGGCTTAATCCATAGGCCGAGACGCTAAAAACATGATAAAAATCGCAGAATTTCTTCCCCCCACGCCTTCGATGCTGTGGAAATTGAGCAAACAAGCCGGTATTGACTATGCTGTCGGCGGCTTGCCTTTTGGCGACAAATTCGTTGGAACAGACGAGTTGCCTTGGGATTACATGCCATTGTTGCGCATTCGAGAACGTTACGAAAACGCTGGCTTTAAGCTAGAGGTGATCGAATCGCGCCCGCCGATGAATAAGGCCAAGCGCGGCTTGCCGGGCGGCGAGGCCGAAATTGACACGGTATGCACGTTGATCGAGAATATGGGCCGTTTGGGTATTCCAGTTTATTGTTATGAATGGATGACTGACTTTAATTGGATGCGCACGAGCACCAACACCCCGTCACGCGGCGGCTCGGTCGTTACCAGTTTCGACAATAGCTTGATCAAAGATGCCCCGCCTACCGAGCATGGCCCCATCAGTGAAGAAAAGCTATGGGAAACGCTCGCGCATTTTTTGCAGCGTGTGCTGCCGGTAGCCGAGAAATGGAATGTTAAGCTATCCATGCACCCCGACGATCCGCCGCTTTCGCCCATTCGTGGGGTTGGGCGCATCATGCGCAGTGTCGAAAATTATGAGCGTTTGCTCAGCCTTGCTGACAGCCCAATGAACACCATCACCCTATGTCAGGGCAATTTCACCCTTATGACCGATGACTTGCCGGGCGTTATCCGTAAATTTGGGGCCAAGCAAAAAATTAGCTTTGTGCATTTTCGAGATGTGCGCGGAACCCCCGAAAAGTTTGAGGAAACTTGGCACGACGAAGGCAAAACCAATATGCTGGCCTGTATGCAAGCCTACAAAGACATCGGCTTTGATGGTGTGTTGCGTCCAGACCACGTGCCGACCGTCGAGGGCGACAGCAACGAAAACGCGGGTTATTCAGCGTTTGGGCGGCTCTACGCCATCGGCTACATTCGCGGCTTGCGCGAAGGGGTGTATGGGAGGTAGCTGGAAGTAGTCAGTAGTCAGTAGTCAGATAGGAGAATCAAGAGCCAAGAACCAAGAACCAAGAATCAAGAGCTTAATCGCCAATAATTCAGGACTTGATCTGGTTACTGGCTACTGACTACTGGCTACTGGCTACTGACTACTGACTACTGACTACTGACTACTGACTACTGACTACTAATTATCTTTTTATGAAACTAAACAACAAAATCGCAGTAATTACCGGCGCGGGCAGCGGATTCGGTGAAGGCATGGCGAAACATTTCGCCGCGAATGGCGCAACCGTAGTGGTTGCAGATGTGGTCGAAGCGGCGGCAGCGCGCGTGGCGACCGAAATCGCCGCTGCCGGCGGCAAGGCCATCCCCATTACAATGGATGTGAGCAAAAATGTGTCGGTCGGCAATGCCGTCAAGCAAATTTTGGCGCAGTGTGGCACGATTGATATTTGGGTGAATAATGCTGGCATTTCGCACAAAAACGGCCCGATGCTGAATGTAGATGAGACGACGTTTGACCGCGTTTATGCGGTGAATGTCAAAAGCCTTTATCTTAGTGCCATGCACGTTGTGCCCGTTTTTCGCACGCCAAATTCCGATGGCACGCCGCGCGGTGGCGTGTTTTTAAACATTGCCTCAACGGCGGGGGTGCGCCCGCGCCCCGGCCTAACTTGGTATAACGGCACAAAAGGCGCGGCCATCACCATTACAAAATCAATGGCGGTCGAGCTTGCGCCCGACAAAATTCGCGTCAACGCGATCAACCCAGTCGCGGGCGAAACCCCCTTACTCAAACAATTTTTACCCGGCGACGACACCCCCGAAATTCGTCAAAAATTCATCAACACCATTCCGCTTGGTCGTCTTAGTCAACCGTTAGATATTGCACGCGCTGCGCTTTTTCTCGTTTCCGACGATGCCGAATTTATCACCGGCGTATGTATGGAAGTGGACGGCGGACGGTGCATTTAATTTAATTACGAATTACGAATTACGAATGGTGAGTTCGCCGCAAATTATCTTCAAAACACTCAATTCGTAATTCGTAATTTGTAATTCGTAATTTCAAAAAATGATAGACATCTCAAAATTACCCATGCGGATTGCAATTGGGCAGGTGAACGAGCTGAGTGATGAATTTCTCACGTTTGCCAAGCAATTGGGGTTGCAAGATGTGCAGATGAATCTGTATCACTTGCCGCCCGATATGAAAGACACCGGACGGTTAGAATTTCATGACCTGCTTCGGCTGGCTTCGCGGGCATCTGAACGTGATTTGCGGCTTATCACCATCGAAAATGTGCCCATTCGTTTCTACGACAAAATTATGTTAGGCCAAGAGGGCCGCGAACGTCAACTTGAGAATATGCAAGAGACGATTCGCAACCTTGGGCGGGTCGGTATTCCCATTTTCGGCTATCACTTCATCAGCACCGGCGTTTGGCGCACTGGTTGGGATACGCCCATTCGTGGCGGCGCAATTTCAAATTCGTTTAAGCTCGAATTGGCCAAACATGCGCCGTTGTCATATGACCGCGTGTATGACGAAGACGAAATGTGGGCCAATTACGATTGGTATATGCAGCGTATTTTGCCGGTTGCCGAAGAATATAACGTGCGGATGGCGCTGCACCCCGATGACCCACCCGTGCCAATTTTGGGCGGTGTGCCGCGCTTATTCCGCAATTTTGCCAGCTTTAAACGTGCAATGGAGCGCCACCCTAGCCGAATGCACGGCCTTGACTTTTGTCATGGTTGCTGGAGCGAAATGCGCGGCGGGGCAGGTGTGCTCGAAGCCGCTGAGTATTTTGGCACCCAAGGCCGCATTTTTTATGTGCATATGCGCGATGTAAAAGGCGGCTGCGACGATTTCACCGAATGTTACATTAACGAGGGCAACAGTAATATTTATAAGGTGATGAAGAAACTGCGCGAGGTTGGCTTCAACGGCTTCATCATTGATGATCACGTGCCCAAGATGGTCAACGATTCGGCCTATGGGCATCGCGGACGCGCCCATGCCACTGGCTACCTCAGTGCCATGCTCGACGCAGTGAACATGCTTACGCCAGCCCAAACCCGCGACTACACCGCTATCCCATCTGAGTCGCTCGTCGAAGTTCACGCGCTTAAATCGGCGCTTCCGCCGCCCAAGAAAACCAGAGGCCGCAAGCCGAAAGACAACACGCCTAAGTTTAAGATTGATCGCAAAGCCATGCAAGCCTTGCCCACCGAACCCATGATTAAGGGCGGCGGACGACTGCGTTTTGGAGGTGAAATCGAATTATGATTAATGCACTAACAAGCTGGGTGGATTTTTGGGATTTTCCACTGGCGAACCAGACCATTCACCATGTCGGCAAACGTTACGTGATGGCGAAATCAGGGCAACGCATTTGGCGCAACTCTGACCCAGCGCCCAATTGGCCCGGTCATCGTGATGTCATTTATTGGCAGTCGCCAGATGGCGAAAATAACTTTGCCGCCATTGAATATGAGGTGTGTCGGCGTGAAAATTCGCGCTTGATTCAATTGCAATATGGCGGCAACACACCGACCAGCTCGGTTTTTCGCTATATGTCGCCTGCTCATGCCGCTGCGCGTCAGCCGGGTTGCTATTACCCCACGCTTGCGCCTTGGGAAGGCGTTTCGTATAGCGAAATGTGGCGCAACACCAACCCCAATGATCGAGAATATATTGCGATGGTGCGCGAGGGCCTAGACGAAGCCGGTGTGTTTGGCGTGTTGGGGCGTGTGCCGTCGGCCCAGCGCATGTTTGCCGAGCGTCTCAATTATGGCGTTGAGGCAACGGTGGTCTATCAATGCTATTTGCAGCAAGAAAATGGCTTTCGACAATGTGGCCTTGAGTTGTGTATTTACCTCACTGGCTATCAGCCGCCGCCCGCCGATGGCCCGCCCGAATCTGCCCGTCATTTCTTGCGCAACGGCGAACTCTTGTGGTCAATTTATATGCCCATTCCGCCTACCCAATTTTTGCCGGGCCACCCCAATTTTGAAGACGAGATGCGTTTCTGGGGTCGGCAAATTTTAAATAATGCCGATTTCTGCATTTACGAAGGCATTTATAACGTCAACGGCTCTGTGGTTGCCGATGACGGCGGCTAACTTGTTTTTGTAGATGTTACGATTGTGCGCCAGATTTTCTGGCGCACAATCGTGACATCGGCCACCGCCGAACTCGTCACTTGACGGGGGACAAGATTGAAGCATCGGCTAAAATGCCCTCGTGCAAAATTCACGCTTTTCATTTTTACGGTCATTGCTCGGCCTCGCCATCGGCGGGTTGATGCTATTAACGGCCTGCTCAAATTCGGGCCGTAACTCAAATAATCAAGATTTAAGCAACCCGGCCCCAACGCCAGCGGTTCAGAATGCGATTGCACCCGCCGCCGCGCCCGATGCGGCGCGTGGCGCAAAGTTGTATGAGGAAAAATGCGCGGCATGTCACGGCACAAACGGCGATGGCGCTGGCCCGCAAGCGGCGGCCATCCGCGCCCAAGGCCAAACCGTCGCCAACCTCATTGACCCCAACAAAACCCGCGCCACCAAACCCAGCGATTGGTTTCAGATCATCACCAACGGTCGGCTGCAAAATCTCATGCCGCCGTTTAGCGGTTCGCTCAACCCGCAAGATCGCTGGGATGTGATTGCCTATACTTGGGCGCTGGGCACGCGCCCCGACGCGCTGAGTAGCGGCAAAGCCGTGTTTGAAGCCAATTGCGCCCAATGTCACAGCGCCGCGAATTTGGGCAAACCCGATCTATTGGCGCGTAGTGCGCTTAACGATATTTTGGCGGCAATGGGGCGCGGCGACCAACACCGGCCAAACACCCAATTGAGCGAAATTCAGCGCGGCCAAGCCGCCAATTATGTGCGTAGTTTGGCGTATCGTTACGCCGACCCTGTTGCCATCCGCGATGCTACGCTGAAGGGTGCTGGCGTTTTAAGCTGGCAGGTGGAAAACAAAAGCGCAGGCGGCACTGTGCCTGCCAACGTGCCCGTCGTTTTGCATGTGTATGATGCCAACAGCGAGGTTTTTACGCGCAGCACTACTTTAGACGCCAATGGCGTGGTGAAATTTGACCAGTTGCCAGTGCGGCGCGATTATTTTTATGAGCCAGAAATGATTTACAACGGAGCACGCTTTTTTGGCGCACCCGCCCAAATTACTGGCACTGCGCTTGCGCCACGACCATTCGTTATCTACGAGGTCAGCAATGACGCGGGCCAAATCTCGATCTCCGATTTTCATTATTTTGTGCAAGGGGCCGACGAAGGCAAGTTAAGCATTGCCGAGGTGTATAGTATTGATAATACCGGTGACCGTGCTTATATTGCCAAGCCGATGCAATCGCTGCGGTTTTCGCTGCCGCCCGATGCCACCAATATTCGTTTCGACGGCCCCGGCATTGGGGCGCGGTTTATTCGCGATGGCGATATTTTGATTGACATGGACGCCGTCACGCCCGGCAAACCCGCCAGTGGGCTGACCCTCATTTACGAGATTCCTTATCGTAATCGCAAAACCATCGAACGTGAGATGTTTTATCCGGTGAAAAAGTGGGATGTGGTCATGCCGGGTTTGGCGCTGCGGGCCAGCGGTGGCGGCTTGGTAGATCGTGGGCAGCAGCAAGTGCAAAACACCAGCTTTAATTTATTCGCCGCCGAACAAGGGATGCCCAAGGCTGGTCCATTGCGCTTCGAGATCAGCGGGCAACTTCGCGCTGGCCCGGCCCCCGGCTCCGATAATTTGTCTATCGGCGTGGGGGTCGGATTGTTCGTCTTGTCGCTCGGCATGCTGTATTTGTCGGTGCTGCGCGGGCGGGCATTACGGGCCGGCGTGGGCGCGGCTGCCAATGACAAAGTGATGCGCCAAGCGCTGTTGCAGGCTGTCGCTGACCTCGATGATGAATTTGAGGCGGGTAAACTCAACGAGGCCGATTATTGCAACCAACGTGACGCACTCATGAGTCGCTTGCTCGCAGCAAAAAATCGCAAGTAGGGCAGATGTCAGTGTCAGTAGTCAGTAGTCAGTAGTCAGTAGTCAGTAGCCAGTAGTCGGTAGTCAGTAGTTAGTAATCAGTAGTCAGTAGTCAGTAGTCGGTAGTCAGTAATCGTTACTCATTCCTCATTACTCGTTACTCGTTACTCATTACCCGCCAGTAATCAAATCTTAACACTATGGAATTACTCATTGCGCGAGAGATCAGCAAGCTGTATGGCATGAGGCCGGTTTTGCGCGGGGCATCGTTGACGCTGCAAGCGGGTGATTTTGCGGCGTTGTTGGGGGCGAATGGCGCGGGCAAAACCACGCTCATCCGCACCTTGGCGACGCTTATGCGCCCCGATCGCGGCGAAATTCACATTTGCCAAACCGACGCGCTGGCGCAGCCCGACCGAGCGCGGCGTTTCATCGGGGCGGTGCTGCATCAGCCCATGCTTTATCCCGACCTCAGCGCCCGCGAGAATTTAGAATTTCATGCGCGGCTGCACCAATTGCCCGCCGAACATTTTGGGCGTATCGAAAGTTTGCTGGCAGAGGTTGAATTGAGCAAACGCGCCCGTGACCGCGTGCGCACGTTTTCCCGCGGGATGCAGCAGCGGCTGACCATTGCGCGGGTATTGCTGCATCAGCCCAAAGTGTTGCTGCTCGACGAGCCATTTACCGGCCTCGACCAACATTCCGCCGATATCTTGTCGAATCTGCTTAATCGCCACGCCCAAAGCGGCGCGGCGATCCTCATGGCGACCCATGAACTCGGTCGCGGCATGGACGGTGTCACGCGCCGAATTGTGATGGAAGACGGGAAAGTGACAGGATGATAGGATGACAGGGTGACAAGGTGAGGGGGTGACAGGGTGATTGATAAGCCAACTCACCTTGTCACCCCCTCACCTTGTCATTCCCTCACCCTCCGAGCTGTGTTGACAGGCGGGCAAGTTGGGTGAGTTTGTGCATTGCAGAGCCGTTGGCGATGCTGGTGCGGGCGAGGGCGATGCCATCGGCGAGGGTGGGGGCGATATCGGCCACGTAAAGCGCGGCGGCTGCGTTGAGCAATACAACGTCGAGTTTAGCGTCATTAAGGCTGCCATCCAGCACGGCGCGGGTAATGGCAGCATTGTGTTCGGCGCTGCCACCCAGCAAATCTTGGGCCGCGTGACGCGCTAAGCCTAACGTTTGCGGGTCGAGTTCGTAGCGTCGAATGACGCCGTTATTCAATTCGCATACCTGATTCACACCCGTCGTGATCAATTCATCCACATTGCCGTGTCCACACACCACCATCACATGTTTGGCCCCCAATTCTTTTAGCACCGTCGTCATCACATCAATTAATTTTGGATCGGGCACGCCGAGCAATTGATGCTTAACAAAGGCCGGATTGGCTAACGGGCCAAGAATATTAAAAATGGTGCGTGCGCCCAATTCGCGGCGCGGGCCAGCCGCGTACTTCATCGCTGGGTGATGATTGGGCGCAAATGCAAACCCGATGCCGATCTCATTCACGCATTGACTCACTTGCTCTGGCTTGAGCATAATATTCACGCCCAATGCCCCCAACACGTCGGCGCTGCCGGCTTGCGACGAGGCCGCACGATTGCCATGCTTGGCGACCACCGCACCGGCCCCCGCTGCCACAAATGAGGCAGTGGTGCTAATGTTAAACGTGCCTGATTTGTCGCCGCCTGTGCCACAGGTGTCAATGGCGTTTGACTGATGGACCAGCACGCGCAACGCATAGGCCCGCATGGCCTTGGCGCTGCCCACAATCTCATCAATCGTCTCGCCTTTGACGCGCAACGCCCCCAAAAACGCCCCAATTTGGGCGGGGCTGGCCGCACCCGACATAATTTCGCGCATGGTGATCTCGGCTTCGTCGGCGCTTAATGATTCTCGATTAAATAATTTTGCAATGGACGATTGAATAATAGACATGTTGTTATGATAGTGGCGCTGCACCGCAGCGAAAATTAAACAAGCCGATTTCATCGCAAAACAACCGCACCAGCGGCTGCCTCACAGCGAAATCGGCACAGATTTCAAACGCTAAATTTTAAAGATCGAAACGGGGAAATTAGTAACGCGAGCCACGATCATAGCTGCGTCCGCCCGAACGGTCGCCACGCCCGCCGCGATCATCGCGGTCGCTGCGATAGCCGCCGCCACCGCTGCTCCCGCCACGCCCACCAAAGCTGCCGCGTCCGCCGCGATCATCGCGGTCAAAATTACGATCCCCGCGATCCCCACGGTTGCCACGATCATTCCGATCGTTTCGATCACTTCGATAGCCGCCACGATCAAAACCGCGATCGCCGCGATCACCACGATCATCGCTGCGTTCTGGCTTGGGATTTGCCAAATCAATCCGAATCGGACGATCATCCAACATCTGGCCGTTCAAGGTGCTCATGGCGTGCTGTGCGAGGTCTTCCGACACCATTTCCACAAAACCGAATCCTTTCGAGCGGTTCGAACGCCGACCTTCCATGATCACTTCAGCCGTAACAACTTCACCAACTTGCTCGAAAAACGAACGCAAACCTTCATCTCGCGTCGAATAAGCGAGATTCCCAACATATAGTCTTTTAGACATTCCGGGCACTCCTTAATAAATAAATGGGTTGAACTGAAAACAAGGTAACCGTGCTCGTTGCCAAATGGCGGCCAACTTGCATACGTGGACAATTCTGATAGATCATCATGACATGCAAACGAGGAAACTTTCCGAACGGCGCAAAGGCGAGGGAGTATGAGCGAGACCTGCTTGACTCGAACTCGAGGCAGACTTGCGCGACAGAAACCAGAACAGCGGAACGATCACCTGTGCATATGTTATCCGAATAAGCAAATTTTGTCAAATCACATTTCTTTGCCGTCGGGCATGATGGTATTTGCCAAAATCACATACGGATAAACGGTTTCGTCGAGCAAGACCTTGGCATCGCGCAAATTTGCGGCGCTAAAGTTGGTATCGCGCATAATGACTTTGCCGAGATTGGCCGAACGTAGCACTGCGCGGGTGAAATCGGCGTCGCTTAAATTGGCCCGCATGAGCAAACTGTCGCTTAAATTGCATTCACGCAGCTTGGCCCATGCCAAATTAACCTCGATTAAACTGGCGCGTTGAAAATGGGCTTGGCTAAAATCGGCGCGGGCGCAATTGGCAAGATCGAGGTTGCTTTCGCTTAAATCGGCTTTTTGCAATACCGCATCAATCAAATCGGCCCCGCCGAGATGCACTTTGTGCATGCGGGCGCTGGGGAATTGGGCATAGCTTAGGTCGGCGCTGCTTAAATCGGCGCGTTGAAATTTGGCCTCGGCAAAATCGCCACCCGTCAGGTTAGCGCCTACCATGCTGGCTTCGGCAAATGATGCCTCGCGCCAGTGGCCGTTTGCCAGATTCGCATCGCCTAGCTCGCACTCGTTAAATACGGCGGCAAGCGCATTAACCCCGCTCAAATTTGCACTGGTCAAGATCGCGCGGCTAAAGTTGGCTGCCCCCAACCATGCCTTGCTTAAATTTGCGCCAGTCAAATTTGCCCCGCGCAAATCGGCATGCTCAAAATTGAGCCGCTGCAAATCCAGCCTGCTTAAATCTGCACCCGACAGCCGCGCCCCCGCCCCCGCTCGGCCTCCTGCCAACAGTTGTATTACTTCTTTGCGTGTTAAGTCGGTCATTACACTTTTCTAAATTCCCCCTAGTGATTAAGAGGATGCTTCAATTTCCTCTAACATAGACGCAATTAAGGTTGAGTTGACAAAACTTGCGTTTTTAGTCGTAATCGTCAGCGCCATTTCTGCAATGGTCTTTTTTTGCAACAAGATCTGCGGCGTCAACTCAACATTAAATTCTTGTAACACCCGCGAAATAATACGCATTGCTTGTAATGAATGTCCCCCCAAATCAAGAAAAGCATCATAAACGCCAATTTGAGGTATTTTTAATACATCTGACCAAATCTTAGCCAATATCACCTCATCAACCGAGCGCGGCGCGACATAATCGTTCGGGAGTGCAGGGCGTTCAGCATTGGGAGATGGTAAGGCTTTTCGATCCACTTTGCCGCTTTGATTAAGCGGAAACCGGTCAATTTGAATAAAGCGACTTGGGACACTATTAGGCGGGAGCAGGGCCGATAAACGACTGCGCAAATAGCTTATATCAAGCCTATGATTGGGCTGCATTTGGATATAAGCAATCAAAATCGCATCAGATTCAGGTTCCTTAAATAATGTCACAATCGCCGTGTGGATTCCCTCGAGTTGGTGAATTACATTTTCTATTTCAACCACATTGACCCGATGCCCAAATACTTTTAACTCATAATCTTTGCGGCCCAATACAAACAAGCAGCCATCGGCGCGTTTGTAGCCCATATCACCAGTGTAATAACACCTTCGTGGGGGATTCTCATCCGTCAACTTAAATTTGGCTTGAGATATTGGCTCATTCTGCCAGTAACCATCAGCCATGATTGACCGAACAATCACGATTTCTCCGACTACATCAGCAGGGCAAAGGTGACCATCATCATCAATAATCATTATTTCCGTGCACAGGGTTGCAAATCCGGCTGGCAAAATTGCCTGCGTCGTCACTGAGTGATGATCAAAATAATATCGAGTTGCAGCCCATGCCTCATTTGCCCCATAACCAGAACGTAACACGCACGTTTTGGGGTAATGTTGTTGAAACAAATCCACATCAGATGGCAGCGTGTGCTCACCTGTTAGGCTTATACATCGCACCTGAAGTTGTGATTTTACTGCTCCAATTCGTTCTGCTATGTCTCGAAAAATAGCGCAGGGAATATTTACAATAGTAACGCGATCTTGGATAAGCCAATCAATGGTTGCAATCGGGCTTTGCTGTAATGAGTTAAAAAAAGACAATGTTGCGCCAGAAAATATGCTGTTAAATAAAACTGCAATCGAATTTGTAGGCCGTTTGAGTAATCCAATGACATCGCCACCCGACGTGCGAAATTCATCTACATTGATTCTGCATTCATAAGTGATCGCACGATGACTCTTTAAAATTCCTTTCGGGCGGCCAGTAGAACCAGATGTATATAAAATAACAGCTGGAGCATTGACAGAAATTTGTATGTTTGGCGCTGGTGTATTGTCACCAGACAACAATTCTGATATATTTAAAATAATATGCGTTTTATCGGCATAGAGTTGTGTGCTTGCAAAAGCAGCCTGATTCGTAATGATCAGTGTGGCGGTGCTATCAGCCAGCAGGTTTTGAACAACTATTTTTGGGTCAGTAATATCAAGCAACACAAAAAATTTGCCTGCCTTCAAAATTCCTAGCACCCCAATTAGCAAATCAATATCAGATAAAAAACACAACGCAACAGGTTCAGATTGTGGCCCTCGTATTTTCAGAATATGCTGCGCCACTTGATTTGAAAATCGGTCTAGCGTGCGATAATCAATTAAACGACTCCCTTGGCGTAAGGCAATATGGTGCGGATACTGGGCGACGATCTGGGAAAAACATTCACAAATGGTCTTATCATGAGCCTTGTCTATTGGCGTATAAATACCTGTCGGGTGAATGTTTCGCTCAATAATCGTCTGTTGATAATCCAGGTCACGCATGGCTTAATACACTCCTTCCCATCATTTCAAGCGCGGGTTCGTCTTGTGGCGGGTGCATGAGGCCGGCGCGGGCGTCGCGCAGCAGGCGCTCAAGTGGCAATTTGCGGTCGAGGCCGTTGGCCCCAGCCGCCCGCATGGCAATGTCGGTGACGGTGATGGCGGCATTGCAGCACACATATTTGGCCGCCGCCACATCGCCCGCCATGCCCAAACGCTGGTCGGGCTGGGTATCCCATCGCTCGGCCACCTCGCCGATCACGGCAATGGCCGAGCGCAACGCCATATCCATTTGCCCAACCGCCCGCTGAATGTGCGGCAACTCGGCGATGGGTTTGCCGAGCGCGGTCGGAATGCGTTTTTTGGCATAAGCCACAAACGCCTTGAGCGCCGCCTCGCCCACGCCAAGATACACCGCCGCAAAACACAAGGTGCTCCACGCGGGTGGCAGGCTGGGCGTGTTGGGTTTGGGCAATGGGTCGCGGCTTTGCACCAGCCAATGCGCTGGCACAAATACCTTGTCGAGCAACACATCGCAACTACCGCTGGCCCGCACGCTGAGCGCGTCGCGCCAATTGTCGAGGATGCTCAATCCCGCCGAGCCAGCCTTGACCGCAAATACGCCAATGCGCGGCTGTCCGTCATCATCAAACGTGGCCGAGGTGAGAAAATAACCGAGGGCCGGCGCAAACGTCACCCAACTCTTGTGCCCATTCAACACAAAGCCGTCGGCCACGTGGGTGGCGGTGGTGCGATGCAGCCCGCCGCGTGAGGGGCTGCCCATATCTGGCTCGCTTTCGACGCTGTTAATCAGCGCCCCAGTCTCGATAACCTCGCGCCACATGCGGGCCAATGTGTCGGGCGACCAAGGCTGCTGCTCGGCCAACTGACCCGTTTTGTGCAGGTGCATGGCGTAGCCCAGCGCGGTGCTGGTGTCGCCCTGCGCAATCACGCGCAAGACTTGCACGGCAGCGGGCAAGCCAAAGCCCATACCGCCAAAGGCGCGGGGCACATGCAATTTGTATATTTCGGCCTCGTGCAAGGCCCGCACATTGTCGTGGGCAAACGAGCCATCGCGGTCATGTTGGTCGGCGGTGCTGGCAAATTGGACGGCCAAAGCTCGGCAACGCGCCAAGATCTCACTAAATTCGGCGTTCATTTTGGGTGATTGTACTCGGCTACGGTAAACTAGGCGGCATGTCTACGCAGCAAACACAAATCGAGGCGCATATTTTGGCTGACCCATGCGCCAATGCGCTGGGCGCACGGCTGGTAGAATTGCGGCCCGGCTATGCGCGATACACGCTGGCAGTGACGGCGGCGATGTTGAATTTTCACGGCATGACGCACGGCGGGGTGGTTTTTACCTTGGGCGATATCGCTTTTGCCGCTGCCAGCAATTCGCATGGGCAAGTGGCGGTGGCGCAAAATGTCAATATTACGTTTGTGCAGGCCACGCAAGCGGGGGCGCAATTGGTGGCCGAGGCCAGCGAGGTGACGCTCAACGGCCCATTTGGCCTATATGACATTCGCGTGACCGACGCCAACACCGGCCAACTGGTCGCCCGCAGCCAAGCAACGGTCTATCGCAAGAAGGCGTGGTTTGGCGGGCAAAAGGGTGAATGAGTGAATGACTGAATGACTGAATGATCGAATGACGGAATGATCGAATGACTGAATGACTGAATGCGAGATTGTATGAATGTAGAGATTAAACGCCCTAATTTCTAATCTCTAATCCTTAATCCCCATTCACGCATTCGATCATTCAGTCATTCAGTCATTCACGCATTCGCTCATTCACCCATTCACCCATTCACCCATTCACCCATTCACCCATTCACTCAATATGGACTTCCTAACACGTGATTTAAACTGGCTGCTGAATGAGGCGCGGAACGACCCGGCAACGGCGACGCAAATTATTGAGGCGTTGGCCGGGCGGGTGGAGGCGCTGCAAACGCAGTCCGACACGGCGCGGGCCGAGAGTTTGGTGCTGCGCCGCAGTGGGCAACATCAGGTCTACCTTGAGCAAATTCAACGGCTGAAGGCTGACCTGCGTGAATTGCGCGGGTATGCGGGGGTGCGTAGCGCCAACACGCCCAGCATCATGATGCTGACCAGCGGCGGGACGGGGCTGCAACTGCCGCGTTTGCTCTTGCCGACCAGCCTGTTCAGCCTCGCCAATCTCACCCGCGACAGCTTGCGCGATGCCCGCCCGATTCACTGGGCCGCCAGCAGCCGCTTGGGCCAACTCTTGGTCATTTTGTCATCGGGGCGGGCGGCGGTGCTGAATGCGCTGAATGTGCCGCTGAGTGAGCAAAGCGACTGGGCTGAGGCGCGGCAACTTGGGCAATTGGCCTTGCGCAAAGGCGAGCGGGTCGAGGCGATGTGTGCCATGCCCGATCAGGCCGAGGCCAAAATGTTGGTCATCGTGACGCGCCAAGGCTTGGCGAAAGCCATTCCTTGGAGTTTGTTCGAGGCCATGCTCGCCAGCGGGCAACCGATTATTTCGCCAAAGGATGGCGATGGGCCGGTGTGGGTGGGCGCATGTGGCCGCGCCGACAGCGGCGGCGTGGGCGATCTGTTTATTGTTACCCGCAATGGACGTTGGCTGCGTTTCCCCATCGCCAGCATCGAGCCGGGCGGCAGTGTCGGCATTCCGCTGCAAATCGGCGATGAGGTGGCGGGCGCAACCGAGATCGCGCCGAATGCGCCATTTTTGTTTGTGCTCAGCATCGAGGGGGCGCTGATTGCGGTGGCAAATGAGGCGGTGCAGGGCAACAAACGCCCGGGTGGCAAGACCGGTGGCTTGCCCAAAGGCTTTTTGCCACTCGGCTGCGCGGCTGGCACGCGAAATCAATCATTTATGACGCTGTCGCTCGATGGCAACATCAGCCAGTCGCCGCTCACCCGCGCCCTCGCCGCGCCCTCGCTCGCCGAGGCCCGCCCGCTCAACCTCCTCCACCAACGCCTGTGCGCGTGGGCGGTGTTTTAGGAGTGGCAAGTTTAAAGTGCTAAGTGCTAAGTATTTGGTCGTTGATATGAATTCATCACCAAGCATTTAGCACTTAAGACTTAGCACTTAGCACTTAGCACTTTTACTATGAAAATCGGAATTGACTTTGGCACGACGAATACGTCGGTGGCGCTGGTGGATGAGGCGGGGCGGGTGCAGGTGCTGCCGATTGATGCGGCGGCGAATAGCCCGACTTCGATGCGCACGATGTTGTATATCGAACGCGATGGCGATATTCATATCGGGGCGGATGCCATTCACACCTATTATGCGCAAAATGTGGGGCGTGTGCCGCGCCTGACCAAGCAATGGGTGGGCGAGATCGAAATCGTCATCACCGAGGGCGGCACAGTGGTGCTGGATGCGTTTACGGATGTGGACGCGGATATGCCGGGCCGCTTGCTGCATTCGCTCAAGACGCCGCTGGCCTCGGATTACGCTGGCACGACGATTTTTGGCAAGTATTATTCGCTTGAGGCGCTGATCGCCGAATTTTTGCGGCGGGTCAAGGCCCGCGTCGTCGCGCTGACGCAACGCGAGATTGATGCGGTGGTGTTTGGGCGTCCGGTCAATTTTGTTGGGGCCGCCAACGATGCCGATAATCAACGCGCCCAAGCCCGCCTCGCCGATGCCGCCCGTCAAGCCGGTTTCAACAATATCAGCTTCGAGCTTGAGCCGATTGCGGCGGGGCTGTCGTATGGCGACAAGACCAATGCCTCGCAATCTATTCTGGTGTTCGACTTTGGCGGGGGCACGCTCGACGTGGCGATTATTCGCATTGCGGCGGATGGGACGCAGACGGTGGTGGCGACGGGCGGCATCGGCATCGCGGGCGATCATTTCGACCAAGCGGTGGTGCGACGGGCGCTGTCGCCTTGGTTTGGGCAACAGGTGCGCTGGGGGCCGCAACGGCTGGCCTTGCCCGCGCATATGCTGGGGGCATTGGGCGATTGGCAAGACATTCAAGCCCTCGCCACGCCGCCGACCTTGGCGTTTTTGGCGCAGGCCCAGCGCGATTGCAATGACCCCATGCGGCTGTTTGCGCTCGAAGACCTGATCGCCAAGGGCTACGCCTATGGCCTGTATGAACGGGTGGAACGGGCCAAGGTGGCGCTGTCGCGGCAACGCTGGACGTGCGTTGCGTATGAGGCGGGCGAAATTGCGCTGTGGCAACCGCTCACGCGCCCGCAATTCGAGAGCTTCATCGCCCACGAACGCCGCCTCATCCGCGAGATGCTGCTGCAAACGCTCGAACGCGCCGGCCTGCCCGCCAGCGCCATTGATTATGTGGTGCGCACCGGCGGCTCGTCGTCCATCCCGTGTTTCATCGAGCTGCTCACTGAGCTATTTGGCCCCGATCGCATCGTCGAGCAAGACCTGTTCACCGGCGTGGCGGCGGGGCTGGCGATTCGGGCGGCGCGGGGTTAGATCAGGCCGGCGGCGGCGAGGCCGTCGAGCGCCTTGTAGATTTCTTGCTGTTTGTCATCTTTGGTTTCGTCCAACAGGGTGCGTAGTTGTTGCGCCATGCGAGGGGCGCTTTGACGATTGGTTTGGGCTAACTGACTCAAACTCTCCGCCGCACGATCGCGCACAGAGCGATCCTCATCCCGCAGCAGCCCAAGCAAGCCACTCAGCACGGCCTCACTGCCCACCCCTAACTGACCCAAACTCTCCGCCGCACGATAGCGCACAGCGCTATCCTCATCCCGCAGCAGCCCAAGCAAGCCACTCAGCACGGCCTCACTGCCCACCCCTAACTTATCCAAACTCGCCGCCGCACGATAGCGCACGTTCCAAGACTCATCCCGCAGCAGCCCAAGCAAGCCACTCAGCACGGCCTCACTGCCCACCCCTAACTGACCCAAACTCGCCGCCGCACGATCGCGCACATCGCTAGCCTCATCCCGCAGCAGCCCAAGCAAGCCACTCAGAACGGCCTCACTGCCCACCGCTAACTGACCCAAACTCGCCGCCGCACGAGAGCGCACATCGCTATCCTCATCCC
>JAHBAL020000294.1 GCA_018500105.2 Anaerolineae bacterium | reverse complement strand
GACAGCCGCTAACCGGCGCTGTGACTGTGCCACTACCGCTTCGGACGGTGGCTGTGACGCTGCTGACAACGCCAGTGATTGAGCGCGTGCCGGTGATGGCTACGGCTGGGGTTGCGGCTGTGCCGGTGGTAGTGCGTGTGCCTGTAATTGCGCCTGTTGCGCTGCTGACCGTGCCAGTAATGGTTGTGCCACTGGATGAGGGCAATCCGGTTGAAACTGAGCGGCCACTGCCCCAATTTGCCAAAAACATGGTGACGATAGAGGCCAATGCGCACAACAGCGCGAGTGCGCCGATGATCGCAAGCGGCACTTTTTGACCAATCCACAGCCCTTTCTTGGGTGGTGGCGGCGGCTCAGCGGCGGGCGGGTCGCCCATTAAGAATGATTCGGTGGATTGGCTGGCTCCGCGTGGTGCGGCCCCGTCTTCGTCATTGGCAAGATTGCTGCCAATGCGATGACCCGTTTCGCCGATGCGGCGGCGTGTGTCGCCAATAAATTGGCCTGTCTCATCCGCAACATTCTTTGCTCCGGCGATAATTTGGTCATCGGTGTCGCCGATGCGCCGCCGAATGCCATCCCCAAAACCGGCCAAACCCTCGCCGATGCGGCGAGTTGCGCCTTGAGCGCCTTGGGCGACATCACTGGCAGCACTGCTGACGCTTTGCTTGGCGTCAGCAGTCGCTGTTTTTGCATCGTCAGCCATGCCCTTTACACCTTCTTCAATGCGATCTGCGCCAGTTTGGGCTGTGCTGGCGGCGCGACGACGGGCCTCTTCGGCCAAATTGCGGGCTTTTTCTAAGTTGGGTGTTACATCACTAGCGGATGTATCGGGTGTGTTTTCTGAAGATGCCATTTTTTGCGCTATTTTACTTGTTAACGGATTTTATGATATCGTGCTGAAATAATGAGGCCAGTATAAAGCCAACGCGAAACACCTATTACAATCGTGAATCGTGAATTGCACGTTAAGTTTAGCTGGTAGATGTTGTTCCCCGAAATATTGTGCCCCCACTAAAATCTCGATGATATCTGATTGCGTTGAAATATATCGTGATTTCGCCGATATGTCAACTACTTTTTAATATTTTTTGCTTAGCTTTATCTTTGCTTGGATGAATGCAATGATGCTTGGATTGCTCTTGGATTGCTATTTGAGGTGACGATTGATCTGGGTGACAACGCCAGCTAAATCATCAAAATGCACCAAGCTGCCGCAACGTCTAAATTCGACCAAACGCCATTGCTCCAAATTGCGCAGTTCGTCGGCCATTTCATGTTTGGCAAATTCGCCTTGCCCGAACAAAGCGAGGCTTGGTTGGGTGAGCGAGGCGTAAGTTTCGACCATATTCGACGAAAATAATTTGCCCGAGATGAAGTGAAACGGCGCGTGCGTGGCCTCAAGTTGGTGGCTGGTTTGATAAGCATAATCAGCCAAGCCTTGATCAAAATTGCGCTGGCTTTGGCGCAAAAAGTAATTGAGCGATGGGCGTGAGGTAAGCGCATCGAAAATAAGGCGGCTCCACGCTGGCACTTGCAAAAATCGCAGCAACTTATCGTTGGGCTGAATTTTTTGCTCTAACGCTAGCCCACTGGGCGAGATAAAGATGAGCCGCCGGAAAAGTTGTGGCGCTTTTTGGGCCGCCAATGCCACAAACTCACAGCCGAGCGATAGCGACACCACATCAACCGGACGGCCTCGAAATTTTTGTTGCATAAATTCGATCAAGGTGTCGCGGTAAAAAGCGGGCGAGTAGTCGCGGCTGCGGCGGTCACTTAGACCAAAACCGGGTAAATCGAGTGCATAAATCTTGCGATTTGGGCTTCCGCTGGTGTAATGGTCGTAGAGTGGTTTCATTTCATACGACGATGCGGCGGCGTTGATGCTGTGGACGAGTAACATCGCGGTTGAGCCACGTTTGTGCGCCCCCGAACTGTAATAGGCCAACGCACCGGCGTTGCTGTCCAAAAACCTCAATTCGCCGCCCAAGGCCGGTAATTGTGGCAGATTATGCTGGATATTGCGGCGCAAATAGGCAGCAGTGGCGAGGCCAGCCCCGATCATAGACAATGCCCCCGCAAAAGCCACGAGCGGCGCGATGGATTGGGCGGTTTGTGGTGCGGCTTTGCGCTGTAATGACTTAGAATATTTAAATGTTGTATCAGGTATACGGACAGTTTGCATGTAATGATTTTATAATACCCTTTCTATGCGAATCGTTGTTAATGAACCAAAAGTAAAACGTGAATCGAAGATAGGTAAGTTTGCCATTTATGGCTCATTGGGTATTTTGATGGCTGGGTTGGCGCTCACTTTGTTTGGGCAACAATGGGGGATTTTGTCGGAAAACAACATAGCGTTGTTTTACATCATTTATCTGTCCATTTTGTTCTTTGGGCTAATGGTGTCGCGGGTGGGCATGTATTATGGCAATCGCCATTTGTCGCCGCGTCGCCCCGCTTTGATGCTGCGTGAGGAGCTAAAAGGGATGGATCGGAAGTGTAGCTTGTTGCTGTTTACCGAGCCGTGCGACTATATATTGATCGAGCCGAGCGGTGTTACTGCCATCATTTACAAAAACCAGAATGGTGAAGTGAGCTATAAAAATAATATTTGGAAGTTTAAAACATCGCTGCTTAACCGTGTATTTGGCCGCGAAGAGCCATTGGGCGACCCCCAAAAAGATATGGATGACGCCTTGAACCGCATTAGCGCCATTTTGACCGAAAAAATACCCGATCAAAAGATTCCATTGCGTGGCGTGGTGGTGTTTGGCGGGCAAAACGTGGCGCTTGATGTGGACCCAACACCGTTTGCGGTATTGAAAGTGGATAAACTAAAGGATTATTTACGGGGCGAAGGCAAGCTGCGCGAAGTGCCAGCCGCGACCCAAAAAGCCGTGCGTGAGGCGTTGGGCGTGATTGGTTAATCGGGCAAAGTCATCGCATCGCCGAGGATAAATTGATGAATCGCACAAATCGTATTTTGTCGCGTGTGGCGGCTGGCATTGTGGTGCTCGGGTTGGGCATCCAACTCGTGCCATACGGTCGCAATCACACTAACCCGCCTGTAACAGGCGAGCCGAAATGGGACAGCCCAACGACCAAGGCATTGTTTGACCGCACTTGCGCCGATTGCCATAGCAATACCACCAAGTGGCCTTGGTATAGCAATGTCGCACCTGCCTCGTGGCTCATTCAAAAACATGTGGATGACGGGCGCAAAGAATTTAATGTGTCGGAATGGGGCCGACGAGGTAATCATGGTGACGAAGCGGCGCGATCTGTGCGTGATGGCAGTATGCCCGACACCGGCTATGTGCCATTGCACCCAGAAGCGCGTTTGACCGACGCCGAGAAAGAGCAGTTGATCAAGGGGTTGGTGGCAACGTTCGGCGATGCGCCCCAGCGCCAGCGCGGGCCGGGGGCGCAGCCCAAACCTTAATTATGGCGCTACAACTTTATACGCGCACAGGCGATGACGGCTATACCGGTTTGTTGGGTGAGGGCCGCGTGGCTAAATATGCCTTGCAGCCCGAAGCCTATGGCACGGTGGATGAGGCAAATTCGGCGATGGGCATTGCCCGTGCCAGCGCTCAAAGCCCGCGCACGCAGTCGCTATTGCTATCGGCTCAGCGCGATTTGTATCACATGATGGCCGAATTGGCCTCGACCGCGCAGGTGGCCCCAAAATTTCGCAAAATTGATGCCGACAAGGTGCAGTGGCTTGAGCGCGAGACCGACGCGATTATGGCTGACATCACTTTGCCCAAAGAATTTGTGGTGCCGGGCGATACGTTGGTTGGCGCGTATCTTGATTTGGCCCGCACCACTGTGCGCCGCGCTGAGCGTGTAGTGACGCGCTTGCTGCACGATGGCACGGTTGAAAATGCCGCCTTGGGGCGTTACCTCAATCGGCTGTCGTCGTTGCTGTTTGTGCTGATGATCTATGAGAATAGCCTCGTCGGTGGTGGTGGGGTGACATTGGCGAAGGGATGAAAAAAGCGCTGATTTGGCTTTAGCAAATCAGCGCTTTTTATTTTGACACTATGGGTTTGCTTGTGGCTCTGGTTCGGTAATTTCTAGGTTGTTGAGAATATTGGCAAGGTATTGCACGGAATAAACTGTATTTTCGGTCCAGTTAAATAAGCCATTCCAATTGCTTTGCCCTATTTCGCCATCAAGTGTGATTAGCCGAACGGCGCGCCAATGCCCAGCTTTAACATTGCTAAGGTTTAGAGTAAAGACACGCCCACCGGCAATACTACTAATTGTTGGGGTAAACAAAAATCCGGGTAGTGGCGATGTGTTGAATGCAGTGCTGCCATTATCTGACATCAAAAGAGCACGCTCGGCGGGCATAAGTAATATGTGAATTGGCCCTTGAATCGCTTCACCATTGCGTGTTCCGGTGACAACGCCAGTCACAGACATTCTGCTGCCGATGTAGGTTTGGGTGTTGGTGCAACCAGTTGTTGTGCAAACAGAGTCTCTTGCGCGGGGAATGCCTTGGTTTATGTTGAAATTTTGATTCCAAAAGGCGTAGCCTCCCCATTGTGATGTGCCCGGAATGCCTGTTTCTGAGAGGATTGTTACAATTTCATATCCCCCAGCCGGGATGTCGGTAAATTCATAAATGGCTCTTGTTCCTTGAGTGATCGTAGTAATTGTTGGCGTGACTAAGCGACCGGGTAATGGTGATGTTCTTAATACTGAAAAAGTCATATTTGTTGAAGCCGATACCAAAAGAAAATGAATTGTCCCCTTCATTGCGCGGCCATTGGTGTCTTGGGTGCGAGTTAGATCTACAGTGACAGCAACATTATTTACCCCAGCATTAACAGTCGTGCACCATAGATAACACCACTTAAATGCTCCAAATTCAGTCATTTGGTTGATATCTGTTGATTCAGTTGCCGAAGGGATAGTAGGTGCTTCAGTCTTACTTAATACTTGCTGATTTACTGACAATGAAATTGCGATAAATGTTAAAATTGTAATTATTGATACTTGAGTTATAAATTTTATATTTTTCATAATTCTAATTCCTTTTGTTATTTGCTAGCGCTAAGATTTGCCACATATCAGGGATTGTATGCGAAAAATCGTTTTGTGGAGGAATTATGAGAAATTTGTCAAATTTTTTTAACGTGAAATATATTGCACTCTTGAGGGTATTATCTTTTTGACAGCTTATCTTGACAATGTCACATTAGCAAAAGCGAACAAGTTTTCGCCGATTTCACTATACCTACCCTGCCTACGGCAGGGTAGGTATAGTGAAATCGGTATCTCG
>JAHBAL020000038.1 GCA_018500105.2 Anaerolineae bacterium | reverse complement strand
TTCGTCGGCAGCGTCAGATGTGTATAAGAGACAGCCCTGACACCTTGCCTCCTAACACGGCGGTAAAATACAAACATCATGCACATCGGCCCAACCCAAACGATTCACCACGATTTGTTAGTGGCGGCGCTGCATGAGCGCGGGCTGTGCTATTTGGCCCCCACCCCCACCGGCGACGAACCCAGCATCTCGGATGACGATTTAATTTTAGGCTTGTCGGCGTCGAGCGAGGTGCGTGTGCGTTTTGCCCTGGCTGGGCTATTTTTGCTGCGCCCACAATTGGCCGAATTAGCCGCTTCTATCGTCGCGCAATCGCCCAAGTTGCCCAGCCAAATGAAAGCCGAGCTGATCAAGCAGTATGTGGCGGCGATGTATTTGCAGCGGCTGTGGCGCACCCGTTTGCGCCTAAAATTCGGCCCGCGTGCCCTCATCCCCGAACGATTCATCAAAGACATGGGCTTGCCGTCGGCAGATGATATGTATGGCGAGCATGGGCTGTATTTGTTGTGCAGCCGCAGCCCATACAACGATTGGTCATCGTATGAGCAAGTCATCGAGCTATTGCTCAGCCAACCTTGCGTTCACATTGATGTTGCCGATCTGGTGCTCGACACGCAATATCTAAAGCGGATGAATAACGGATAAACGAGCGTTAAAATTAGACCATGCGTCCACCTGTTGATCGTCTCCGCATCCATTATTTTTTGGTCAAATTAGGCATCGAATTTCGGCATCCGGTGCGGCTGTATTTGGTCGGCGGCACAACTTTGGTTTACGAAGGGCTGCGGCATCAATCGCTCGATATTGACATTCATTACGAGATCGCCGACGACCACGAGGGCGAATTTGCCCAAACCATCCGGCGGTTGAAGGACGATTTGCAAATTAACGTCGAGACCGCCTCGCCCGGCGATTTCATTCCATTGCCAGCCGGCTGGAAAGATCGCGCCAAGTTTGTTGGGCGTTTTGGGCAAATTGACGCCTTTCATTTCGATTTGCTCAGCACCTCGCTCAGCAAAATCGAGCGCGGGCGCGAAGGCGATTATCAGGATGTGCTATCGTTGCTCACGTCGGGTCTCATCAACCTGACCGACCTGCGCAACGCCTATAACGACATTATGCCGCGCATGGAGCGTCAAAGCCTAAAACGCGACCCCGAACGCATGAAACGCCATTTTGCCGCTTTCCAGCAAATGGCACTTAATGTAGGCGTTCTATAATCACGACATGCTCAAGCATTTCTCCCCCGGCAATTACCGGTTTGTGCCCGGTCATGCCACTTTCTCGTCCGGCACAGTCGCTGATGATGGTTATCAAATTGTGCGGGCCACCTTTCGCAACATGTTGCCGCTGGCCGATGGCTTCGCCGCCATGAATGCGCATTTGCAAGGCATTGGCCGCAGCAGCCAAGCCGTGTGTGGCATCGAATTGCGCTCGCCCAAGCCATTCACGCCGCCCGATTTTGCCGTTTTTAACGCGGGTTATGTGAAGCTGCTTACCCAATACGGCTTGCATCTGGGTGATCTGGCCCCAGCCGCCCGCAGCAATCTTGCGCCGGTGGTGGCGGCCCACACGCCCGAAGTGCCGAGCATGTATGGGTTTAGCTACACCGTGCCCGCCCAAACCAGCCGACCCAATTTCATCGTGGCGGGTGTGGGTGATTTGCGCAGCGGCGGGGTCGGCCCCGAATTTTCCATTCGGTATGGCGAAACCAGCCCCGATGCCATCCGCGAAAAATCGCTGTTTGTGATGAACGGCGTCGGCAAAATGATTGCGGCAATGGGCGCATCGTGGGCCGATGTGACCGGCTGTAATTATTACGCCACCCACGCCATGACCGAGGCGCTGCACCAAGAATTGCTCGCCCCGCTGGGGGCCGCTGGCGCATTGGGCATGACGTGGTTTTACGTCAAGCCTCCTGTCACCATTATGGAACTTGAGATTGACGCACGCGGTGTCAGCGCCGAAATTGTCATTTAGTAGAGACGGGTCGGTGGCCCGTCTTTCTTACGGTGATCGGCGAACCTAGACAGGTCCCCGACCTGTCTCTACATCAAAATTTGTCTTACATTTGTTCAAAAGGATTTACATTATGAGTAACGAAGAAAACAAGTGCCCGATTCCGGGCCATTCGCGCAAGCATACGACTGGCGGCGGCACTAACAACCAAGATTGGTGGCCCAATCAGTTGAAACTAGACGTGCTGCATCAACATTCGGCCAAGTCTAACCCAATGGGCAAGGGGTTTAATTACGCCAAAGCCTTCAAAAGCCTCGATTTGGCCGCGCTAAAGCAAGATTTGCGCGACCTGATGACCAAGTCGCAAGACTGGTGGCCCGCCGACTTCGGGCATTATGGGCCATTGTTCATCCGCATGGCGTGGCACAGCGCCGGAACTTACCGCACCGGCGACGGTCGCGGCGGCGGCGGCAATGGCAGCCAACGCTTTGCGCCGCTCAATAGCTGGCCCGACAATGTCAACCTCGACAAGGCGCGCCGTTTGCTTTGGCCGATTAAGCAAAAATATGGCCGCAAGATTTCGTGGGCCGACCTGATGATCTTGACCGGCAACGTGGCGCTTGAGTCAATGGGTTTCAAGACCTTTGGCTTTGGTGGCGGGCGCGAAGATATTTGGGAGCCAGAAAAGGATATTTATTGGGGTTCTGAGACCAAGTGGCTCGACGACAAGCGTTATTCAGGTGAGCGTGACCTCGAAAATCCATTGGCAGCCGTGCAAATGGGTTTGATTTATGTCAACCCCGAAGGCCCCAACGGCAACGCTGACCCATTGGCCGCCGCCAAAGACATGCGCGATACCTTCGCCCGCATGGCGATGGATGACGAAGAAACCGTCGCTTTGGTCGCCGGTGGTCACACCTTCGGCAAAACGCACGGCGCAGGCGATGCCAAACACGTCGGGGCCGACCCCGAAGCCGCCAGCATCGAAGCGCAAGGCTTTGGCTGGGCCAGCACGCACGGCACAGGCAAGGGTGGCGACACCATCACCAGTGGCCTCGAAGTGACTTGGACGACCACACCAACCAGGTGGAGCAACAATTTTTTCTGGAATTTGTTCAGCTTTGAATGGGAATTGACACGCAGCCCCGCCGGTGCGCAGCAATGGACGCCAAAATATGGCATGGCCGCCGGAACCGTGCCCGATGCGCACGACCCGAACAAGCGCCACGCGCCCGCCATGCTGACCACCGACCTCGCTTTGCGCTTTGATCCTGCCTACGAGAAAATCTCGCGCCGTTTCCTCGAAAACCCAGATCAATTTGCCGATGCTTTCGCCCGCGCATGGTTCAAGCTGACTCACCGCGACATGGGGCCACGCGCTCGCTACCTCGGCGCCGAGGTTCCGGCTGAAAATCTCATTTGGCAAGACCCCATCCCCGCCGTCAACCACCCCTTGGTGAACGAGCAAGACGTTGCCTCGCTCAAGGGCCAAATTTTGGCTTCGGGCTTGTCGGTGGCAGAATTGGTCTCGACCGCATGGGCGTCGGCCTCCACCTTCCGTGGCTCCGACAAACGCGGTGGGGCCAATGGCGCTCGTATTCGCCTCGCGCCGCAAAAAGATTGGGAGGCCAACCAACCTGTCCAATTGGCAAAGGTGCTGACGACGCTCGAAGGCATTCAAAGCGCATTTAACGCTGCCCAAAGCGACGGCAAGCAAGTGTCGTTGGCCGACTTGATCGTGTTGGGTGGCTGCGCCGCCGTCGAGCAGGCCGCGAAGAATGCCGGTCACGACGTCGCCGTGCCGTTCACAGCGGGCCGCATGGACGCCTCTGCCGAGCAAACCGATGTTGCTTCGTTCGCCGTGCTAGAGCCGGTTGCCGATGGCTTCCGCAATTATCAAAAGACGCGCTTTGCCGTGTCAACCGAGGAATTGCTGGTGGATCGTGCGCAATTGCTCACCCTGACCGCGCCCGAAATGACGGTGTTGGTGGGCGGGCTGCGCGTTTTGGGGGCCAATGCAGGCGGCTTGCAACATGGCGTATTTACCAAACGCGCCGGTGCGCTCAGCAACGACTTTTTCGTGAATTTGCTCGACATGGGCACAACATGGAAAGCCACCTCCGCCGATGCCGAGGTGTTTGAAGGCCGTGACCGCGCCACTGGCGAAGTCAAGTGGACCGCCACCCGCGCCGATCTCGTCTTTGGCTCCAACTCGCAACTCCGCGCTGTGGCTGAGGTTTATGGCTGCGACGATTCGCAAGCACAATTCTTGCACGACTTTGTCGCCGCGTGGACCAAGGTTATGAATTTGGATCGCTTTGAATAGTTGAGAGTTGAGGGTTGAGAGAAGGTGACTTATCGAGGCCATACTCTCAACTCTCAACTCTCAACTCTCAACTGTGTTATAATCTTGCCCGCTGTTGTCCAGTGATCACCGGTGTCTAGCAATGGACGTAAATCACGAACATGTTCGTGGGCCTGTTGAGGAAACACAAGGCAAGTAAATAGATAGCCAAGCCGCTGTCGGCGGTTGGTGTTTGTCTGTATCTTCGCGCCTCAACCTATCACTGGTTGAGGCGCTTTTTTTTGAAATTTTTAAAGGAGGTAAATTACATTGGCAATCTCTCGTGAAAAGAAAGAGGCAATGCTGGCCGAATATCAAGATTTGGTCAAAAAGAGCCAAGCTATCATCATCACCCAATATGGTGGCATGAATATGAAGCAGCTCGACAAAGTGCGCACCGAAATGCGCAGTGCTCAAGGCGAATTTCACGTCACCAAGAATACCTTGTTGTTCAAAGTGCTGAAAGATGCTGGGCAAGAAGTGCCTGAGAAATGGCTAACCGGTCAAGCTGGCGTGAATTTTTGTTTCAAAGACCCCGCTGCTGGCGCGAAGAAAGCTGGCGAATTGGCGAAAGAATTTGAAAAGTTCAAAGTCATCGGCGGCGTGGTGGGTGGCAAAGCGGTTGATGCAAGCGGCGTCGAAGCTGTTGCTTCATTGCCGCCGCTCGATACGTTGCGTGCCGAACTCATTGGTTTGATTTCGATGCCAGCCACCAATATCGTGAGCGTGTTGAACAGCGCCGTCGCTGGCGTGATGTATGCGTTGCAGGCTAAGATTGATAAAGAACAGCCCGCAGCTTCGTAAAACATTGCAGTAAAGCAATTTAAAAAACAAACAAACTTAGTTAATCAAAAATTTTTGGAGAAAATTTAAAATGGCAGATTTGAATGCACTCGTAAAAGAACTCAGCAGCTTGACCTTGCTTGAGGCCGCAGAATTGAAGAAAATGCTCGAAGCAGCATGGGGCGTCACCGCCGCCGCTGCTCCCGTGATGATGGCCGGTGGCGCCGCCCCAGCCGCAGCCGCCGCAGCCGCGCCGGTTGAAGAGCAAACCGAATTTGATGTTATCCTAAACGAGCCGGGCGCCAAGAAGATCGAAGTGATCAAAGTTGTGCGCGCCATCACCAACCTCGGCTTGAAGGAAGCCAAGGATTTGGTCGAAACCGCCAACGGCGTGATTCAAACCGGTGTGTCGAAGGCTACCGCCGAAGACACCAAGAAGAAGCTCGAAGAGGCTGGCGCCAAAGTCACCCTCAAGTAAGCTCTGGAAAGATCAAGGCCGAGGCGGTGTCACTGCCTCGGCTTTTTTGTTTTTCGGCGAACATTTGGTATAGTAGCCCCTATGACGATGCCCACCCTCGCCCAACGTATGGTGCAATACGCCGAATTGCTGGTCAAAATCGGTGTCAATTTGCAGCCTGCCCAATCGCTTAATATCGCTGCCGACCTCGGACACCGTGACTTTGTCAAAGAAGTGGTTGGGGCGGCTTACCGCGCTGGGGCCAAATATGTCAATGTGGATTGGATTGACACGCCGTCGTTGCGAATGCGTTATTTGTATAGCCAGCCCGAACATTTAGACGAATTGCCCGATTTTGCAGTGGCGATGCGCCGTGAATGGCTCGACCAAAATTGGGCGCGGCTGGCCTTGATTGGCGATGAGTTCCCCGGCATCTTTGATGATGTGGAGCCTGCCGTGATGCAACGGGTGCAAAAAACGCGGGCGCGACTGATGCGCTTTTTCTCTGAGGCGCAAATGGCGAACAAAATCGCGTGGTGTGTGGCGGGTGTGCCCACCCCTGCTTGGGCCAGCAAAGTTTACCCGCACCTCAGCAGCGAGCAAGCAGTGGCTCAGTTGTGGGATGAAATTTTGCGGCTGGTGCGGGCCGATCAGCCCGACCCCATCGCTGCATGGCGGCAGCACGACCAAAATTTGCGCAAAGTAACCCAATTTATGCAGGCCAAACAGGTGCGTCGGTTGCGGTTTTTCGACCCCACCCCCACCGAGGATGGTTTGCCCAGCACTGATCTCAGCATCGGGCTGACCGACCGGCCCGTGTGGGTGGCGGCATCGTCGGTCACCCCGCAAGGCGTGCGCTTTTTGCCAAATATGCCCACCGAAGAAGTGTTTACCACCCCGCATCGGTTGCGGGTGAATGGCTATGTGCGCCTGTCGAAACCGGCTTTTCCATTTCAACGCGAAGTGCGCAACGCCTACATGCGTTTTGCCGAGGGCGAAGTGGTCGAATTTCGCGCCGAACACGGCGAAGATGTGCTCAAAACCTTTTTTGACATTGCTGGCACACGCTATTTGGGCGAGGTGGCCTTGGTAGACATGCGCTCGCCGGTTAATCAGAGCGGTCTTGTGTTTTACGATGGCTTGTTTGACGAAAATGCCGTTTGCCATATCGCTTTTGGCAATGCTTACCCCGAAGGCATGGCGGGCGCAACCGAGATGAGCAGCGACGAGCGTGTGGCGGCTGGTGTCAATCATTCGGATGCGCATGAAGACATGATGATCGGAACCGCGACGATGAATGTGACTGGCGTATGCGCCGACGGCAGCGAGGTGGTCATTATGCAGAATGGGCAATTTGTGGACGCGGTATTTGTTTAAATTTCGCGCAAAGACGCTAAGAATTTTTTGCGCTTTTGCGCCTTTGCGTGAAAATGATCTAAATGACAACGAGCGAACGCCAAGCATGGCGACGAATTGAGCGCCAAGCCGAATGGGACGCGGCGCTACAAACCTTGCCTTCGCCGCATGTGCTGCAATCGTGGGCGTGGGGCGAATTTAAGGGCCGTTGGGGTTGGTCTGCCGAGCGGTGGCTAGGCCCTCAGGCGGCGGTGCAGATTTTGCGGCGGCGCGTTGGGCCGTTGTGCGTGCTATACGCGCCCAAAGGGCCGGTGGCGGCAGATGCGGCGGCGTATCAGGCCGCGTTGGCGTGGGTTCAGCAGCGCGCCAAGCGCCAAATGGCAGTGTGGGCCAAAGTGGATGGCGACCCCGTTTTTGCGAATGGCGCTGGCTTGCCCGCCGCCGCCCATTTGCCGCCCTTGCGCCAGCAGCTTAGCGCACAGGGCTGGCAATTTTCTAAGCAGCAAATTCAATTTCGCAATACATGCGTGACGCTGGTGCAGGCCAGCGATGACGAATTATTGGCGCGGATGAAGCCAAAATGGCGCTACAACGTGCGTTTGGCCGAGCGGCGCGGGGTCACCGTGCGCCCCAGCAACGATGCCGATACGGCGCTGTTGTATGACATGTATGCCGAAACCGCCAAACGCGACGGCTTTGCCATCCGCGAGGCGGCATATTATGCTGATGCGTGGCGTAGTATGGGCGGCAGCGGCTTCATCGCCGAGCGCGAAGGCCAACCCTTGGCGGGGCTGATGCTGTTTGGTTTTGCTGATCGAGCGTGGTATTTTTATGGCATGAGCCGCAGCGAAGGCCGCGAACATATGCCGACGTATGCGTTGCAATGGGCGGCTTTGCGTTGGGCACGGGATCGCGGCTATGCAAAATATGACTGGTGGGGCGCACCTGACGACCTAAATGACCCAAACGATGGCATGGCGGGCGTGTGGCGCTTCAAGGAAGGCTTCGATGCGCATTTTGTCGAGGGGCTTGGCGCATGGGATTATGCGCCGTCGAAGCTCTTGTTTTGGCTGGCAACTGGCCCTTGGCTAAAGGCGTTAGGATAGCTGCCGAGATAGACACTAAGACTCAAGTCTTACGGTTTGAAAAACACCTCAAAAACCATCTGTTTTCTATGTAAAACATCGCTACTTCTGCGCTATTAGAGATTGTCCTCTTATTGTAAAGATGATAGTGTCATAGATAGTCTCATGTTTAAATTCGATTACGATCATGAGACAAATAAAACACCACACCCCTCTTGCATTATTATCAATTTTGGTAATAGTTGCTACCCTGGTCGGGTCACCCCGAGTCGCGCAAGGTGTTTATGACCTTGCAAATCGCGTTCATCCGGTCTTGCTCGCAGGCAGCGAGCAACAGTTAGATGCGGTTTTTCCGGTTATTGTGCAAAAAGCCAATCCGCAAGCCAATCTTGAAGATTTGGCGCTACGCTTGGGCGGAAAAAATTTGCTGGATTTGAGCATGATTAATGCCTTTGGCATTGAGCTAACTGGCGCGGCTTTGCGCGAGTTGGCCGCCAATCCGAATGTGCGTTGGATCTCGCCCGACGGCCCTGTTGAGAAATCGGGCGCGTCGGTGAGTGCCGGTGAAATCGCCAACACTTATTTGCAAACCATCAAACAAGATGCGTTGCCCAGCACCTTAAACGGCAGCGGCATTGGCGTGGCGGTGATTGATAGCGGCGTATCGCAGACGCTTGATTTAGCCAATCGTATCCCTAAATATGTGGATATCAACGTGGACGGGCCAGCTTGTGCATATGGACACGGCACGCATGTCGCCAGCATCATTGGCGGCAATGGGGCGATGTCGCAAGGGAAGTATCGCGGGGTTGCCCCAAATGTCAATATTATTGATGTTAAAGTAAGCGACTGCTATGGCGGCGGGCGTGTATCACATGTGGTGTCGGGGATGCAATGGGTGCTGAGAAACAAAGCTCGCTACAACATTCGCGTTCTTAATATTTCGTTGAATCAGACCACGCCAGAGTCGTATCACACCAGCCCATTGGCGGCAGCAGCCGAAATTCTTTGGTTCAACAAGATTGTCGTGGTTGTGTCGGCTGGCAATATCGCCGATGGCAACCTTTACCCACCGGCCAACGACCCATTTGTCATTACGGTTGGCGCGTTGAACGAATGGGGCACGGCGTCGCCCAATGATGACTTCGTGGCGTTGTTTTCTGGGTTTGGCCAAACCAGCGATGGCGTGAATAAGCCAGACTTGGTTGCGCCGGGCGTGAATATTGTTTCGACCCGCAGTGGCGAAAGCTTCTTGTCGCAACGATACCCATCGCATGTCGTAAATGCCAATTATTTCCGCATGTCTGGCACATCAATGGCGGCGGCGGTTGTGTCTGGCGCAGTTGCCTTGTTGCTGCAAGACGAACCCAACCTTACGCCGGATCAAGTGAAGCATCGTCTAAAATCAACAGCGCGTGCCATGCCATCCCAATTACGTGCTGGCGCTGGTGTACTCAATATTCAAGCCGCCGTAAATGCGACTAGCACTGCGAGTGCCAATACCGGCACACGGATTAGCAATCAACTCAACACTGGCACACAAGGCATCGGCTCGAATGTAAGCTGGAATAGCGTAAGCTGGAACAGTGTCAGTTGGAATTCGGTCAGTTGGAACAGCGTAAGCTGGAATAGCGTGAGTTGGAACAGCACTTTCTGGGGCGAGTAAGCTATTATTTTAATCAAACCGTCTAAGGCGACAGCCCCGCTTGGTATCAACAAGCGGGGCTATTGTTTTTCGAACCATTCGTTACTGCGATGCTGTGATTTTAAGGCTGTTCAAAAGTCAGCATAGCGCTCAATACGTCATCTCCGCGAACGCGGAGATCCATAACGTTGCCAGCAAAAACGCAACAAACTCATAAAATTGTGTCAGTGGGGTTGTGGATTCCCGCGTTTGCGGGAATGACGAGGCGACTTTTGAACAGCCTTGGCTGTGATTTTGTGCTTAAAACAGCCTTAACAATATGATCTATAATCACTCATGTGACAGCTTCATCGTTTCGGAAAACGTTTGCGCGCGATTGGCGTGATTGGATCACGTTTGTGTTATTTGCTGGCCCCAATTTGCTGCTCTTCGTTATCTTCACCTACTACCCGCTTATCCGCAATTTTGTATTATCTTTTCAAGAATATAACCCAATTCTTGATCAAGGCGAATGGGTTGGGTTAACCAACTACGTTGATATCATCACCGACACCCAAATGGGCAAGATTTTGCAAAACACGCTGGTTTTTACCGTAGCCGTGGTGTCGCTCATTTTGGGGCTGGGGTTGCTGACTGCCTTGCTGCTCAACCAAAAATTGCATTTTCGCAATGGGGTGCGCAGTATGTTGTTCTCGCCAGCGGTGTTGGCGGGGTCGGCGGTGGCGGTGATTTGGCTGTATATTTTTGATCATCGCTTTGGCCTGTTTTTCCAAATTTTACGCACGTTTGGCATCGCTTCGCCCAAATGGCTACTCGATCCGCAATGGGCGATGATCGCATTGGTGATTGTGTATGTGTGGAAAAATCTTGGCTACGCCACCGTGATCTATATCGCTGGGCTACAAGCTATCCCTGTCTCTTATACACATCT
>JAHBAL020000034.1 GCA_018500105.2 Anaerolineae bacterium | reverse complement strand
TACCAACCACTTAATCAAGCTGGAATAAATTAAGTTGCATAAATTGCCACGTCACCCCGACGCGCAGCGAGGGGTCTTTGCGGAAAATCGGCACGATGATTAAGTTTACGCAAAGACCCCTCACTTCGTTTCGGGATGACGCGCAAAATATATGCGATCAAAGTCCATCTTGAGTATGCGATTGGTATGATACCTTGCAGATTCGTCAGGCAATGCAATGAGGGTTGTAGCAACAGGTAGGGGCACGGGATGCCGTGCTCCTACCTGTGTCATACCCCAATTAAGTCATTACCCTAAGCTGCAACGACGTCAGCCGCCACATCGCCCACCTCAACCGGGCTATCTAGGCTGTCGTTGGCGCTCTCATCCGGCTCGGCGTTGTCAGCCGCTTGGGCGCTGTCATATGCGGCATTGTGCGCGTTCATCAACGCCTTCCAAGTCGAATCGAGGCCATCCATCACCACCCCATAGAAAATATGCGTGACACCCGTGCCGGTGCGCAACGCCAAATCATAGCGAATCTTGCCGGCGCGTTCGGCGCGGCCCAACACGGCGCGATCTCCCTGCCAGCCAATTTTATCGGCGGCATACGCGCCAGCGTTGTATTTCAAAATGGCGTAATGCCACAAATCACGGGCGCTCTTGACCGTAACATTGCGCGTAATCCCGCCATTGCGCATGTCACGCACGGCAAAATATTGCATGTCGTCGCGTTGCTCCATCAAGGCGATCTCGACCCCCGATTTTGGCAGCATTTCACGCGGGGCGGCAATAACCGCAATAATGCCTTGCGCAACGCGGGCTTGCGCCTCGCCATTGTCGCTCGGCGCGGGCGCGGTTGCAGGCGTGTTTACCGCTGCGCTCAGCGCCTCGCTCGCCATCGCATTCAGTTCGTCGCTGATACTCACCGTCTCAATTTGCTCGCCTTTCACCGTCACCATCGGCGCGGCTTGAGGCGCGGCTGGCACAATAGGGGCAGCTTGCACAACGGGCGCATCATCACGGCGGCGTGGCGGCATGGGCGAACGCGGCGGCGGATTTTGCGCAGGGCGGGCATTGCCACCTTGCGCCACTGGGGCGGCCTGCCCATCTCGCGTATTGCGCTGCGGCTGCGCTGGGGCTTGATTTTGTGGCGGGCGCGGCGACGGGTTGCCATTGCGCGATTGCCCAGCACTGCCCTGATTTTGCGGCACGCCGTTGCTGCCATTGCCCGATTGCCCATGTTGGGTCGGGGCGCGGTGGCTTTGCGGATGGCTGGCCCGCGCATGTTGCGATGCCGCCATTGCTGCGGGGTTCGAGGTGGGCACACGCGATGCAGACCCTTCGGCTTCAAATGCCTTTTTCACCATCGCCACCAGTTCATCACGCTTGGCAATGCGGCTCTCGGTGTTGTCACGCACATAGCACACCTCGTCAATCACGTGAGGCATGGCCTTGCTGCTGGGAACCGAAACACGCAAAATATCGGCTTCGCCCAACACATCGGCCAAGATCGTTACGCCTTGTGGCGCTGGGTAAATCTGCTTTTGAATGGCATCGCCGAGATCGGCTGCCACGTCGTCGGGCGATTTCACGCCCGGCATTTTGCGCTTTGGCGCAGCCTTGGCGCTGCGCGATTTGGTCGGCTTTTCGGGCGCAACCGCTTCGACAATCGGCGCTTCGGCCCCCAACACAATCTTGCCGCCGCTGCCGTTTAGCATGGCACACACATCTTTCACCAATGCGGCAAAACGATCGGTCGCCTTTTTGCCCAATGCCTCGTGATAGGCTTGGCTGGCGCTTGCGGCGGGTTCAGCCGTCACTTTTTGCGCCTCAGCGGGCACATCCAAAATATCGAAGGCCGGGCGCACGCGCTCCCATTCTTGGCTTTGCAACAACGCCTTGAGCGCGGCAAAGCTGGCGTCGTTCAATTGCACCTCGGTCGTACGTTCGCCAATGCCCAAACGTTTGGGGTTTGAGGGTGCTACGTTGATGCGGTGAGCATCGCTGCCTTGCAGGGCGTGCATTCGGCGCGGGTATTCTTGGCGAATGCCGGTCAACAAGGTCGAGCTAGAGCGGCGTCCGCGATCTAGGTCGGTCCATTCGATGGCGTGCAAAAATGGGTCTTGGGTGTAAGCGATGCGGGTTTGCCCGCCAAAATCCATATCGCGCATAGACACGCCGTTGGTCGAATTGGCGTGGGCGGCGATGGCGATACCGCCGCCATCGGCGATCATGCGGTAGGCGGTGAGCACGTCGCTGGTCGCGCCCGCTTCCGACAAGCCCAAGTCAATCGCTTGGCCCGGCACACGCAATTGCATCAAAATGCTCTCAATATCGCGGATGGGTTTATCGGGCGGGAAAATGCCCAAGATATGAAAGCCGAAGGTGGCGGTAAATTCAAAGCCCGGCAACACCAACACTTTCTTAAGCAAACGACGATATTCGGTTAATTTACCCAGCTCGTCTGGGTGAATGCGATTCAGTCGTTCCAGCATTTCCAGATCGGCGATTTCGCGCTTCATATTGCGATAGCCATACACCGTGTTGTGGTCGGTAAACGCAATGATGCTCAAGCCGCGCTTTTCGGCTTGGCGCAAAATGCCGATATAGCCCATTTCGGGTTGCTCGTAATCGTGCGAGGCCGGGGTATGCAGGTGCAAATCCATGCGATACCAAGGCAACACGGGGGCCGGTAGCGCTTCGGGGGCGCTGACAGCAGCAGCTTTGCTGGCGGCGGACGCTTTGCCCCCTGTGCTGGTTTTGCTGGCACTGGCGCTGGTTTTGCGGCGCGTGCTTGTGCCAGTGCTGGCCGTTCGGGTGGCGGTTTTGCGGGCTGGCGGCGCACTTTCGGGCGCGGCGGGCGCGGGGTCGGCAGGGGGGGGGGGGGGGTGGG
>JAHBAL020000383.1 GCA_018500105.2 Anaerolineae bacterium | reverse complement strand
GGCTGAGCGCGTCGAGCAGCGCCTCGAAGGGCGCATAATCTTGGCGCGTGGTGGCGGCATCGAGCGCCTGCTCGACCTTGTGGTTGCGCGGAATGTAAAGCGGGTTGACGCGGTTCATGGCCTCGGCGCGGGCTGTGGCGGTGAGGGTCTCTCGCCCGAATCGCGCCCGCCCTTGCACCAGCCATTGGGCAAAACGCCCGCTTTCGCCAATTTGCGCCCACACCGCGTCAGCATCGCCCAGCGCCGCCTCGGCCAAATGCCGGAAACTGAGCGTGTAATCTGCGCCCTGTGCCTGCAAAATGGCAAGCAAGTCGTTGACCAAGGCCGCATCGCCCGCCTCGGCTTCTGCCAGACCCAACTTGGCCCGCATTCCACTCAACCAATGTCTGCCGTAATGCTCGGTAAACTGGTTGATTACGTCTGTCGCCAATTTCACCGCCTGATCGTCGTTATCGCTGATGAGCGGCAAAAGCGTCTCGGCAAAGCGTGCCAAATTCCACCGCGCAATGCCGGGCTGGTTGATATAAGCATAGCGCCCGTGGGTGTCAATTGAGCTAAACACTGTGTTTGGCTCGTAGTGATCCATAAATGCGCACGGCCCGTAGTCAATCGTCTCGCCCGAAATCGCCATGTTGTCCGTATTCATCACGCCGTGAATGAAGCCGACCAACATCCAGCGGGCAACGAGCGCGGCTTGGGCCTCGCTTACGGTTTGCAGCAGCGCCAAGTATGGGTTGGCAGCGTCACGCAAGGCCGGATAATGTCGTGTGATGGTGTAATCGGCCAAACGCCGCACCTTATCTATATCTCCCCGCGCCGCAAAAAACTGGAATGTGCCCACGCGAATATGGCTGGCCGCCACCCGCGTTAGCACCGCGCCGGGCAAGCGCGTTTCACGTTGCACGGGCGCACCGGTGCTTACCACCGCCAGCGCTCGTGTGCTGCGAATGCCCAGCGCGTGCATGGCTTCGCCGATGATATATTCGCGCAGCATCGGGCCGATGGCGGCTTTGCCGTCGCCGCCGCGTGAAAATGGGGTGCGCCCAGAGCCTTTAAATTGCAGGTCGCGCCGTTGCCCATTGCGATCAATCACCTCGCCCAACAGCAGCGCCCGCCCATCGCCCAATTGGGGCGAAAAACCGCCGAACTGATGCCCAGCGTAGGCTTGCGCCAAGGGTTTTGCGCCCGTCGGTGTGACATTGCCCGAAAAAATCGCCGCCCCTGCCTCGCCCATCAACGCCTCGGCATCGAGGTTCAATTCGTGCGCCAAAGCACGGTTCAGTTTGACCAACGCCGGTTTGGGCGCGGGCGTGGCTTGCCACAAAACGTAAAATCCGTCGAGTTGCTCGGCGTAGCTGTTGTCGAATTTGAAACCGTAAGTCATATTTTCTTATCGTAGCACAAATGTCTGATCGGGTTGCGCTGCGCCGTTGGCATCGAAGGCGGCCAGTCGTGCGCCGGTGCTGGCATCATACACGCCGATGCGAATATGCGCCGCCTGCTGCAAATTAGGCACGGGGCGGGTTTCGGGCCACAATTCCCCCTTCAGCCAAAACGCGCTGGGGGCTTGAAATGGCGCATCGGCTTGGCTGATGACCTTGCCGCTGGCATCGAGGCCATGCACAAACACGGTGTAATTTTGCTTGGGTTCACCCGCTGCCAACCAGCGCAACTGGAGTATGTCGCCAGCGCGGGTGTAGCCCAACAGCGCAATGTCGTCGCCGAAGCGGGCGATGGGCGGCTGAGCGGGCGCAATGGCTGGGCTGGGCGGTCGCAGCCGAATTTGCCCGACCTGCACGGCCTGTGCGGGTTGGCCTTGCACGCGGGCGCGGGTAAATGGCTCACGGTGCTGATACCATTCGAGCATGATGCGCCCAATGACGGGCTGGTCGGGCGCGGCGTTAGCAAAACCAATATCGCGGATGGGCAGGCGGAATGTTTCGCGCAATGCCCGCCCCGCTTGCCAACTTGAGGTCGGATAGCCCACTTCGTCTATGCGTCCGAGCAGGCGATCTTGGGCATCGTAGGCCGCCAGCCCCACGCGGTAGACGCGGTCAATGGGTTGGCTGGCCCGCCAAATCAGGCTAATCTCGACATTTTCGCCGGGCGCAACCCGATTGCGCGTCATTTCGGCGCCCAGCAATTCGACGCCGTTGTCGAATTGCACACGGCCTTGGTTGGGCAGCGCCGCCACTTGCGCCGCCGATAAATAGCGTGGGTCGTCGGGCGCGAAGATGGGGTAAAACGAAATGAGCGGGGCAATGAACGGATAGCCGACGCACACGCCATACAGCAGCGTCATTCGTTGGGGCGATTGGCTGGCGCGGCGGGCGAGGCTGAGCCAGCCGGTGGCGGTGAGCAGGGCGGCGACAGGGTAGGTGAGCAGCATCAGGCGGCTGTTGAATGACGAGTTGTATTGCGACATCCACTGCATAAACAAGGCCAGCGAGAGCAGCGATGGCAATACGACGATACTCATGGCGCTGGGCAATTCGCGCCGCGCCACTGCCCACATCACCCCCGCCACCGCCAGCCACAACAAGCCAAACATGACCGTGTAAACGCCGTCGGGCAGGCTGATGCTGGTCACGCCGAAATGGCCCCAATAGCTGGTTAGCCATAACCACCAGCCCGACAGCAATTGCTCGAAGGTGAGCGGGGCGAGGTGGGCGGCTGTGCCGTTGGTCACCAACATTTGCTGCCACGCGATTGGGTTGCCGTAGCGCCACTGGTTATACACAAACATGGGCAGGTTGACGGCGAAAAAACCAATTGCCGACCACACGCCGGCTTTGATGAAAGGGTAGCGGTGGCGCTGCCACAGCGCCGCAAACGCTACCGCCAAGATGACGGCGACGCCGCTGTATTTTGCGAAAAAGCTCAGCCCGGCACATGCGCCCAGCGTTAGCCATTGCCGCGCCGAGGGTTGCGGGTTGCGGATGAGCCGCACCGCCAGCCAAAACGTGAGCGTGGCGAAGCAGCCCGACAAAATATCATTGTTGATTTGGGCGCTCAGGCTGATAAATTTGGGGTTGAAGGCCAGCAGCAGGGTCGTAAGCGTGGGAATGACGTGCTGCCAATCTGGGTTTTGGGCGTGGGGCGGAAATAGGGCGCGGGCGAATTGGTAACACGCCCAAATCATGATTGCGCCAATCAGGCTAGACAGCCCGCGCAGCAGCCGGAGGGGCAGCGCGTTTTGGGCGGGCTGCATGAGGGCATCGGGAGGGAGCCAACCCACCACCAGCGCGGCTAGAACATGATAAAACGGCGGCTGGGTGGCCTCGTATGAGGGCGGGTCGTTCAGGTCGAGCAGGGCGCGTTGGGCGGCGATGTGGCTGATGACGACATAGTGCGAATCTTCGTCGTTGCCGTCGAGCAGCGGAAATGTGACATTGTAATAAACACACAACGCCAAAAAAATGGGAATAATCCAGCGTAGTGGGTTTTGCTGAAGCCCCGTGAACAAACGTGCCGTCACACTCATTGGGGCTGCATTATCGCAGTAGCGAGTGGTTAGTAGTCAGTCGTCAGTAGTCAGTAGATTACATTCAAAATAGTG
>JAHBAL020000113.1 GCA_018500105.2 Anaerolineae bacterium | reverse complement strand
TTTTGCAGCCCACGCAGTGGGCGTTGTTATGTAGAATGGCGATTGATCGCCATTCGAGTGCAATTTTCACAAACTTGCCTTGAAAGCAAACCACCCTGCACCGTCATTTAATTTGTCGTAATAGCCAAATGGACAAACACAATAGGCCCCGCATATTTTTACCTGCCAATTTTCAGATGTTTATAGGCAAAGATATATGTGAGCTTTAATTGATTTGTCTATAAGTTTCTGAGCACTAGGAACGACGAACCATCGGAGGTCTCGAAGACCTCCGATGGTTTAAGTCACTTAGCGCTTTCAACTAGGCGATTAGCCACCTGTGGTTGGGCTGACGCGGGGGGCGGGGGTGGTGCTTGGCTTGGGCGTTTGTGTGCCGTTGCCGCGTGGGCCACCTTGGCGGCCACCTTGTGGGCGGGCGGTGGTCAACATGGTGTTGATGCGAGCTGGCGCGTTGGCCAAAATCTGATCGGCTTGGGCTTGGGTCAGTTTGCCGTCGGTCACGGCCTTGGCGAGATCAGCCTTTTGCGCATCCAAGATCGCGCTGGCGATGGTGTTGAGCGCAACTCCCTTGCTGGCGGCGACGTCTGAGATGGTCTTACCGGCTTGTAGCTCGGTGCGCAAGGCGGCTTCATCTAGGCCGAGCAACTTGGCTGCGATCACGTGCGGGGCGTTGGCGGGGTCGCCGATGTGCGCACCGCGTGGGCCGCCGCCGCGTGGGCCAGCATCTTGCTGACCGCTGCTCTGGGCATTCCCTTGGCGGTTCATGCTTGGGCCGCTACCACTGGCAGCACCGGCGGGACCGGCTTGCCCTTGTCCACCTTTCCCGCCGCCGCGTGGGCCACCGGCTGGGGCTGTGCCATTCAACATATTGTTAATGCGGGTTGGCGCGTCGGCGAGCATCTGGTCGGCTTGGGCTTGGGTCAGTTTGCCGTCGGTCACGGCCTTGGCGAGATTGGCCTTTTGGGCGTCCAAGATGGCGCTGGCGATGCTGTCGAGGGCGACGCCTTTGCTCTTGGCGAGGTCGGCGATGGTCTTGCCGGCATGTAATTCGGTGTGCAATGCTGCTTCGTCCATGCTCAACAACTTAGCAACAATGGCGCGGGGTGAGTTGGCGGGGTCACCGAAGTGCATTCCGCCGCGTGGGCCGCCGCCGCGTGGGCCTGCGCCTTGGGCGGGGCGAGTTGCGTTCGGGGTAGCGGTCGGGCTTGGGGTTTGGGCGTTTGCACCTGACCCAAAGGCGAGCGCACCTGCGAGTGCGGCACTGATAACGGCGAGGCTGGCGAATTTGATTTTGTTGTTCATTTTAACTTTTTCCTTTCTTTTATATTGCGCAGTAATGATTGTTGTTTTGTTTTCTCATTTCTGCTCGGTTGTTGTTGAATAAAGCATAGGCAAAAGTTATGGAGAAGTGATGGAGAAAAACACCACGAATTCACCATGGGTGTAAAAAAGTTGTAACTTGGCGCTGTCAAAGCGTTGTTGTGGGATTACCACGCCATTATCCCGATGGTTTGAAACCAGACGGGCGTGGGGAGTGGGTTGCGCTGGATGTTCATTCCCAGTTTGCGCATGACGGCGATAGAGGCGGTGTTGTCGTGCTCGGTGGTTGCAACGATGCGGCACAGATTGAGTTGGGTTTTGGCAAATTCAATTAAGGCCAGCGCGGCCTCGCTCGCGTAGCCGCATCGCTGATGAGCAGGTGCGATCATCCAAAACAGCCCAACTTCGGGGGTGTAGCGTTGTGGGCTAGCGAGGGTGTTGCCTGCCAGCGCGGGCAGTTGGGCAAATGGGCCAAGGCTAGGCACAAGCCCGACTGCGCCGATTATTTGCCCGCTGTCGCGCCGCAGCACCGCACGGTCACCATACGGCGGTTGCACCAGGTCAGCTAAGATTTCGACGTTGAGCGTCGCCCATTGCATATATCGGCGCTGGGTTGCCAGCGTGGCCTGCGAGCCAAACGCCGCCGCAGAAATGGCGTGATACGCCTCGGCATCGCCCACTTCAAACGGGCGAATGATGAGGCGAGTGGTATGCAAAATGGGTAGGGCGGTAGGGGAGGCACTCAACGGTATGCGGTGAGATTATAGGCCATATACCGGCAAGTATTGACTGTGACTTTTTTAAATAATTTGAGGTTATTTGTCATTCTCTCAATCTCAGAGTTGTCTTATAATTCATTAGGCTTGGTTTCATATTTGGCAAAAAGGCTGGCTGTGAGGGCGATGCAAAACCATTAGACCAATGTGTCAATGCCCTACGTCACGCCAATAAAAGTAGCCAAATCAGGCGAATTAAAAAAAGAAAACAAGGAGAAATAAGACGAATGAACAAGAAAGTTTCAATGATGGCATTGGCCTCGGCGATGACGGTGATGGCGGCTTGTGCGGCCCCTACCGCCGCCCCATCGGGCAGCACCGGCAGCAGCGGCGCCGCGGGGAGTGCGGGCGCTTGTAGCGCTGCCAAGGCAACCAAGCCAATGCCAAGCGGCACGGCGCGTTTGGTGATTGGCACGGGCGGCACAGGCGGTGTGTTTTACCCATATGGCAGCGGTATTGCGCGTATTTTGCAAGAGAAAATGCCGAATACCCAAGCCACTGGCGAAGTGACCGGCGGCTCGGTTGACAACATGAAGTTGCTCAACAAGGGTGATGCCGACATTGCCATGAGCACGGCAGATTCGGCCTACGAAGCCTCGCAAGGCATTGGCGTTTACAAAGACGTGGGCAAGGTTCCGGCCTGCACCATCGCCAACTTGTATGTTAGCTTTGTGCATATCGTTGCGCTCGAAGAGAGCGGCATCGGCAAGGTCGAAGACATGAAGGGCAAGCGCATATCGGTGGGTTCGGCAGGTAGCAGCACCGAAGTGGCGGCTGATCGTGTGCTCGAAGCGGCTGGTTTGGATGGCAAGAAAGACATCAAGCGTGAAGCCTTGAGCGTGGCCGAAAGCGTAAACGCGATGAAGGACAAGAAACTCGACGCCTTCTTCTGGGTGGGTGGTTTGCCCACTGCTGGCATCACCGATTTGGTCAACACGCCGGGTTTGAAGGTGAAATTTGTGGATGGGGCGCAGTATGTTGACAAGATCGTTGCCAAATATGGCCCACTTTATTCAAAGTTTAGCTTGCCCAAGGGCGTGTATAAGGGCTTTGATCAAGATATTCCGGGCATGGGGATTGGCAACGTGTTGTTGGTGCACGAGAGCATGAATGAGCAATTTGCCTATAACATCACCAAGACCATTTTTGAAAACTTGCCTGATGTGCAAAAAGTGCATTCCGAAGCTCGCAGCTTGACCGCACAAGGTGCCTCGGTGGGTTCATCGTTGCCCTATCATCCGGGCGCGATCAAGTATTTCAAAGAGAAAGGCGTTTTGAAATAATTAAAAATTGAGAATGGAAAATGGAAAATTAGATATGAGAATCTAATTTTCCATTTTCCATTTTTAATTTTCCATTTTTATGCAGTCTTCAACCCCAAACCCATCCGAAAAGGATATTGGCGAAGCCACAGAAGTCATCAGCGATTCTAAAGTAAGTGAGCTGATTGAAGAATTTGAAAGTGAGGCCCAGACCCGTGAACTCAAAGGCAATTGGCGACTGATCGTCGGTGTTGGCTCTGCCTTGCTGTCTGTGTATGCGCTGTTTTGGACCCAATATAACATCGGGACCTATACCTATCGCCCTTCATTTTTGGCGTTAGTGTTGTCGCTCAGTTTTCTCATTTACCCGTTTGGCAAATACGACAAAAAAAAGTCCGCTTATCTTAACCCCAATATCATTGATGTTTTGTGTGTCATTGGGGCGATTATTAGTTTGTTTTATCTCGTCTTTAATTACGAAGCGGCTTTACAACGGATTGTCAACCCTACGGCAATTGAAATTACGATGGGCATCATCGCCATTGCGCTTACGCTTGAATCTGCGCGGCGCACCACTGGCTTGGCCTTGCCCATCATTGCCATCGTGTTCATTTTGTATGGTCTGTTTGGCAATTTAGTCGAGGGCTTTTTCGGACATCGTGGTTATCGGCTCGACCGCATTGTTGGGCAAAATTACCTCACGCTCGAAGGGTTGTTTGGCGTGCCGCTGGATGTGGCGGCCACGTTTATCGTGTTGTTCACCATTTACGGGGCGGTGCTCGAATATAGTGGCGCTGGCAAATTCTTTCTCGATTGGGCTTTTGCGGCCTTGGGCAAGAGCAACAGTGGCGCTGGGCCGGGCCGCACCGTGACCATGGCAGGCTTTTTGCTCGGCACAGTCAGCGGCAGCGGTGTCGCCACCACCGTCACCCTTGGCGCATTGGCGTGGCCAATGTTGAAAAAGGCCGGTTATGGCAAAGAAACTGCGGGCGGCATTTTGTCGGCAGCGGGGATTGGGGCCACGTTGTCGCCGCCGACCTTGGGTGCTGCCGCCTTTATCATTGCCGAATACCTCAAAATCAGCTATCTCGATGTGCTGATTATGGCGATGATCCCGACGATTTTGTATTATCTGTCGTGTTTCCTCATGATCGAAGCCGACTCTCGGCGCATGGGCACAAAGGCGGTGGCGGCACAAACCGAATCGCTGATGGCCCTGACGCTGAAATATGGCTATCATTTCACCTCGCTTTTCGCCGTCGCCATCCTCATGGCGGTGGGTATGTCGGCCTACATGGCGGTGTTTTGGAGCATCTTCATCGCCTTTTTGCTCAGCTTTTTGCGCCCCGAACCCCGCCTCAGCTCGGTGCGGGCCTTGGCAATTGGCGCAGTGGTCGGCGTCGCCTTGTGGTTTGGTCGTAGCGTGTTCAATCAAACTCTCGACCCGCTCAATATCGAAATTCGTAGCGAAGCCAACGCGGCTTTTTGGGCCATGATGGTGACGGTGCTGGTGGCGTGTTTCGAGGGCTGGCGCTCGAAGGGCGGCGCGGCTCCCATTCTCAAAATGTTGGAATCGGGCGGCAAAGGCACGGTGTCTATCGCCTCAACGACGGCAGTCGCGGGTGTCATTGTGTCCATCATCACCCTGACCGGTCTCGGCACACGCCTTAGCGGCTCGATTGTGGCCTTGGCGGGTGGCAATGTGCTGCTGACGGTGTTGTTCGCGGCCTTGGCGTTGTGGGTGCTGGGCTTGGCGGTTCCGGTGACGGCCAGCTACATCATCGCCCGTGTGATGATTTGGCCGGCCCTGACAAAAATTGGCGTGCCCGAACCCGCTGCTGACATGTTCATCTTCTATTATGCGGTGCTGGCCGATGTCACCCCGCCGACGGCCTTGGCCCCTGCTGCCGCCGCCGCGCTCACGGGCGGCAAGCCATACCCCACTATGATGATGGCATGGAAATACTGTTTGCCCGCCTTCCTTGTGCCGATCATGTTCACCATCAGCCCCGAAGGCGCGAGCCTGTTGCTGGTGGATGCGGCGGGTAAGTTGGCGCTGAGCTATAACCCCGATTTGGGCTGGGTTTTCCAAGGCAATTGGTGGCTGATTGCGCAAACCTTCTTCACCAGCATTGTTGCTGTCGCTGCGATTGCGATGGGGATGGGCGGCTGGATTTTGCGTGCGGCCAACAAGATTGAGCGCGTATTGGCGGGCGTGGGCGGAATTTTGCTGCTCTATACCGACTGGCGCACCGATGTGATCGGCGCGGTATTGCTGATTGCGGCAATTGTGCTGCACGTGATTCGGGTTCGCAGCCAGAAGATTAGCCCTGCGTAGTGATGATCTTTGAAAAAAAGTAAAAATGGGGTTCCGGAAAGAACCCCGATTTTTAATCTGTCGGGTAAGGACAGGGGGGAACCGTTGTTTCCCCCCTGTTTTTGTT
>JAHBAL020000552.1 GCA_018500105.2 Anaerolineae bacterium | reverse complement strand
GGATTGATCCCCGCGCGGGCGCGGCACTCGCAAATGTTTTGGCTTGTAAACATCTAAAAATTGGCAGGTAAATATGCAAGATCTATTTTGTTTGCCTATAAGCTCAGCGCTGAATGAGCTAAATTAAATGTATGCGAGAAATCATCAACCAGATCAACCGATGGCAACAAGACGGCAATGACAAAATCGCCATCGCGACTGTCATCCAAACATGGGGGTCAGCGCCGCGTGGCATCGGCGCAAAAATGGCAATGACGCCCGACCACAAAATTGCGGGGTCGGTGAGTGGCGGCTGCATCGAAGGCGCGGTATTCGAAGCCGCCATGCAGGCACTTGAGGAGGGCAAATCACAATTGTTGCAATTTGGCGTGGCCGATGAAACTGCCTTCGAGACCATCGGCTTGGCTTGCGGCGGCACGGTCGAGGTATTTGTCGAGCCACTACAGCCCCATATTCACCAATTGTGGCGCGACGCGGCAGCGGGAGAATATGCTGTTGCCATCGCCACCGTCGTGCAAGGCGCAGGCATGGTCGGGCAAAAGGCCATTGTCACCGATACCCCATCCCGCCAAGACGCATCGGCAGCCACATCGCCGATCGGTCTCTCTTTGCAACAAGCAGCACAGGCGGCTTTGGCGCGTGGGCAATCGCAACGAGTCATATTAACCGCCACCCAAACAGGGCTGGGCGAAGACCTCGATGTTTTTGTGGATGTGCAATTGCCCTCCCCAACGCTGATCATCATCGGCGGGGTGCATATCGCCATCGCCCTGACCCATATCGCCAAACTGGTCGGCTATCGCAGCATTGTCATTGACCCTCGCGCCGCGTTTGGCAACAGCTTGCGTTTTGGGCATGTAGATGAACTGGTGAGGGAATGGCCGCGTGAGGCATTTAAACATGTGCCCATCACCCGCGCCACTGCCATTGTTACCCTCACTCACGATGCCAAATTCGACGACCAAGCACTCAAAATCGCCTTGCCCAGCGTGGCGTTTTATGTGGGCGCGCTGGGCGGCAAAAGCACCCGCGCCAAACGCCGCGAGCGGCTATTGGCGGCGGGGTTGGCGGTCGAGGTGGTTGATCGGCTCCATGCGCCAATCGGTCTTGATCTTGCGAGCAAAACGCCCGAAGAAATCGCCTTGGCGACGATGGCGCAAATTGTGGCGGCCAAAAACAAATAGCGCAAGCATAATGATGCTCACAAACGATATACGCGCCGACCATTCTCGGCCCATAATTTGCGTTGGGCATCGGGTGAGAGGTGGGCAGTGAGTTGTGACAAGGCTTCGACCCACTGCTTGTAGCTGGCGGCAAGCAACACCACCGACCAATCACCGCCAAACATCACGCGGTCTTCGCCAAAACACGCCAGCACATGCTCCAGATATGGCTTTAAGTCTGCCGGTTGCCAGCGCAGCATATCGGCCTCGGTGACCATGCCGCTCACTTTGCAGGTCACATTTGGCAAGGCTGCCAATTGGCGGATATGATCGCGCCAAGGATCAAGCAAACCGGCCTTGATATCGGGCTTGCCGATATGATCGAGGATGAATTGTGTATTTGGGCAGCGGCGCGCCAATTCCACCGCGCTGGCAAGCTGATGATGCTTGACGCAAATGTCGAAGGACAAGCCAAATTCGGCCAGCATTTGCACGCCAGCCACAAAACGTGGTTGCAAGCAAAAAGCGGGGTCGGCTTCGCCTTGCAGCAAGCGCCGCACGCCTTTGGTCAGGGGCGTAATTTCGACCAACGAATGCAAATAGGCCCGCACTTGTTCGCCATATTCGAGCGGTGCATGGGCGATCAAGCCTTTAAGACGTGGGTCGTCTTTGGCCTGCTCGGCCACCCAATATGCCTCCATCAGCGCATATTCAGGCGCAATATTCACCTCGGCGTAAACATAGGCTTCAATATTCAAGCCATCGGTATGCTCAGCATAATCGGCGGGGTAAAACGGCTGGTTGATGGCGACTTGTCCATCAAGCCACGCCATACGAAACAAGGTCGGGTCCCACAAATGCACGTGGGTATCAATAATGGGGAAATTCATATTAACCCTTCTGGCGTGGGTCGAGCGCATCGCGCAAGCCATCGGCAAAAAAGCGCAATGAAATGACATAAAGCGCAATTGTGCCAACTGTGCCAAGCAAGAAACCGGGTTGGCTTTGAATATCGTTGCGGCCATCGAGCAGCAAACGCCCCCAACTGGTCAGGAATATCTCGTTCGGGTCGAGCGACGGGCGCAAACCAATGCCCAAGAAACCGAGTGTCACTTCAATCAGCACGAAGCCGGGGATGGCGTAGGCGGCCCAAATGATGATAATGCTCAAGCTATTGGGGAAGATATGCTTCCACATCAGTTCCCACTGCGACGAACCGAGACTGCGTGCAGCCTCGACAAATTCACGGCCTTTCAAGATCAGCGCTTGCCCACGTGTGAGGCGTGCCAAGCCAACCCAAAATAGCACACCAATAGACAAGGCAAACAACAATACGCCATTGCCGACGCGCCCAATAAAGGTATTGCCAACCGTGACGAAAATGAGCACGATAAACAATGTATCTGGAAACGCATAAAAAATGTCGGTGATGCGCATCAAAATATTGTCTACTTTGCCACCCAACAGCCCCGCCGTAAAGCCGATCAACATGCCAATAACCATGACGATGACCAGCGGCAAGAGGCTGAGCACAAATGATGTGCGTGAGCCGTAAATGATGCGGCTGAACACATCACGCCCAAGGCTATCGGTCCCCAATAAAAATGAGGAGTTGTAATTTTTGCCCGCTGGCGATTGGGCCTGCCAAAATGGCGGCGTTTGCTGAAATTCGGTGGTGCGCTGCTCAAGCGGGTTGTGTGGCGCAATGGCCGGGGCGAGCAATGAGATGACTAAAAAGCCAATCAAAATGACCATGCTGACCAATGCCGCTTTGTTACGACGCAAACGCCGCCAAGCCAATTGCCATTGGTTGTCCGAATTCGCCATTTTTGCGTCAATTTGTGCTTTTGTCAGTTGCGGCGCGGGTTTTGCAATTTGTGCCATGATCTTTCTCCTGAGCTTTTATTCAACACGCACACGCGGGTCAACCAAGCCATACAAAATGTCTACGCTCATGTTGGCAATCACGATCAACGCGGCAAAAAGCAACGACGTGCCCATAATCATCGAATAATCGCGGTTGCTGATGGCGCGGAAGAAATCGAAACCCATGCCCGGGAAGGCAAACATAGCCTCGATCGTGACACCGCTGACGATCAAACCGGCCAATGCTGGGCCAAGAATGGTGATGACTGGAATCAGAGTGTTACGAAACATGTGCTTCCAAATCACAATAAACTCAGCCGCGCCCTTTGCGCGGGCGGTGCGCACATAATCTTGGCGCATCACGTCGAGCATGGTCGAGCGGGTATAGCTTGCCATACGGGCCATTGTGCCCAGCCCATACGTCAATGAGGGCAATACCCATGCGGTAACCGAATCCCAATCTTTGGCGACAACAGGCAACCATTTGAGCTGAACGCCAAATAAGATGATTAAAAATACGCCCATCACTAAATTGGGAACCGCGACCCCAATATTTGAAAATAGCGTGACGACGTAATCAACCAAGCTGTTTTGCTTAATCGCCGCAATAACACCCAGCGGAATGCCTAAAATCACCGCAAATAACAAGGCGTAAATGGCCAAACGCACCGAAAAGCCAAATTTAGATTGCAGCCAAGAGCCATTTTCAGCGGTGGTACTGAACAAAATATCTTGCACATAGCGCCCACGCTGCTTTGATGAAGGCCCAAGGTTACCGCAAATTGCGCCACATTTGAACGAACCATCGGCATTTCGATAATCGCCGATCACATAGCCGGTATATTGTCGCCAGAGTGGCTGATCAAGGCCAAATTCTTGGTCGAGCAGTTTCTTAATCGCTGCTGGGATTTCCTTGCCATTTTCCTCGTCGCGGTCCCAAGGGCCACCCGGAGCAGCGTGCATGAGCAAAAACGTCACCAGCGAAATCAAAATTAAGACTGGGATGGTCGAGACAAGTCTCCGAAGGATGAATCCAAACATAATTAAAGATTAAAAAGAGGGTTTTTATGGCTTAATTCTTGCAAAGAACTCAAATTAAGCTTAAATCAGTTCGCCGATTTCGCCCTATTTGTCTTGCAAGCAAGACAAATAGGGTGAAATCGGTATATCGCTCTCTTAATATGACATGGTCAAGATAGCGAGCACAACGAAACGTTAGTCAATGGTGATATTGATGGGGTCAATGTCTCCCGGCCAACCTGAATCTTGTGGCGTGGTCTTGATGCCCTTCACGTTTGGCTTGACCAAATAAGAATTGACGTTGTTCCAGAAGAAGGCGATGGGTTGATCGGCAACCAACACATCTTGCGCCTTTTGATACAAATCAGCACGCTTCTTTGCATCCAACTCAACATCGGCTTGTTGGGTCAGCTTGTCAAATTCTGGGTTGACATAGCCAATGCGTTGCGCAAACGTAGTCTTGCTGTTGAAATACACGCTCAACCAGTTTTGTGGATCCGGATAGTCAGCACACCAACCACCGATAAACATTTGCAAACCGCTGTTCTTGTCCTTTTGCAAGGCAGTGAAGGCAGTGGCCTCAATTGGTTTCAATTCGATCTTCAGGTCATTGCCATAAACCTCTTTAAAGCGTGCGCCCAGCCACTCGTAGCGAGTGCGGTTGCGTGGGTTGTCGCCGAAGCTCAAAACGATGGGTGGCAACGACTTTGCATCCTTATAAGTTGATTCAGACAATGACTTCAACGCGGCATCCTTGCTATATTTGAAGCTAGTTTCGCCTTGCTTGAAGCCGGGATATCCGGGTGGAATCCAAGTCAAGGCCGGTGCGCCCAAGTCCTTCAACACGTCCTTCACCCAGCGCTCACGGTCAATGGCATAGGCAAATGATTGGCGAACCTTCGGATCATCAAATGGCTTGGTAAAGTTACGGAATTGCAAACCAGTGGTGCACGATCCAGGATAAATCTTGGCTTGTGCCTTCAAGGTTGCGTCATTGTTCACGGTTGGCAAGTCTTCAGCCGCCAAACCAACAATATCGAAGTCGCCGCTCTTATACGCTTGGAAGGCGACGGCGCTATCGGTCAAATAGCTATATTCAATATCGGTCTTGCCCACGCCACCATAGTAGTTCTTGTTGGGTGTGAACTTAGCGCGTTGGAAGGGTTCGAGCGAGGCCATCACATAGGGGCCATTGCCGGTCTGGAATTTTGGATAGTTAAACCAGTCCTTAAATGTGCCGTTCTCAATATTCTCTTCCTTAGCGGGGAACATGGTCCACAAAGCCATGATGGTGGGCCAGTAAGGAGCGGGTTGCTTAAGGCTGAACTTCAAGGTTAAGCAATCTTCTTGCTTATAGTCCTTACATGCCTTGCCATCCGCACCAAGGGCTTGAATGCTCGCGCGGACGGTCTCTTCGCCTTTCTTGGCAGCGTCGGCGGCTTTGGCTTTCTTGGCAGCATCCTTTTCCTTGGCATCGTTGGCAACGCCATAGTTGTCTTGCCAATCTTCTGCGCCCTTCACTTCGTTGGTGATGGTCCCATATTCGCCTGCGGTGACAGGGTTAATATTGCGAATTGCCGAATATTCAAAGCGCTTGGCATTCAAGAGGCTACCATCGCTATATTTCAAACCCTTGCGCAAGGTAAAAACCCATTCAGAGCCATCTTTGTTGCTCTCCCACTTCTCGGCAGCGCCCGGGATAGTCTCGAGCTTTTCATTAAATTTTGCCAAGCCTTCATACATCAGCTTAAGATGGGCGATTTCGTTCACAAATGAAGCCTTTTGAGGGTCAATGTTGTCGGGGAATGCGCCAAGATTGATGCGCAGGGCTTTGGCGGCGGCTGGCTTAGCCGGGGCTGGCACTGCCGTTGCCACAACCACCTTCTCGACCACTTTTTCGACCACCTGTGGAGCCGAAGTGACCACTTTTTCGACAATCTTCTCCACTGGCGGCGGTGCTGTGGGGGCAGCACAAGCAGCGAGAAGGATAGAGGCAGCCACAATTGTGCTGCCGCTAACGGTTAAATATCGCTTGTTCATTAAACTCTCCTTTTATATTTTCGATGAGGTTATCGTTAGATGAGTTGCAAATGAATTTTTGCAAACACATTCATTACATTATAGGACTGTCTTCGGTCATATTGAGCAAACATCTAAAACAAAGGGCCATACATCCTATACAACGCCATGACAAATGTCATATGCCGCATGCGTCGGTGAGATCTGAATGTAGCGACATCACCGACGCATCATCAAATTACGCCGTTGCCGTAACACTGGCTTTTGGCGCACGCGGGCGGCGAGGGGCAGTCGTTGGACGAGGGGTGCGTTTAGTCTTGGCTTTCGCAACAGGTTGCCCCGCCACCAATCCCGGCGTCATCGCCACATTCAGCACCTCAGCCATATCATTCACTTTAATCAATTTGACATCGCGCAATACGCGCTTTGGCACTTCTTCAAGGTCTTTATCATTTTTCTTGGGCAAAATAAACGTGCGCACACCGGCCCGATGCGCAGCCAGCAACTTTTCGCGCACACCGCCAATCGGCAATACACGCCCACGCAGCGTAATTTCGCCCGTCATCGCCACATCACGCCGCACCGGTGTTTTTGTAAGCGACGAAATAAGCGCCGTCGCCATCGTAATGCCCGCCGATGGGCCATCTTTTGGCACAGCACCCTCAGCCACATGAATGTGAATATCGCTCTTTTCAAACATCTGCGCATTGATGCCGTATTGGTCAGCGACTGAACGCGCATAGCTCATGGCGGCTTGGGCCGACTCTTGCATCACCTCGCCCAGCGAACCAGTCAACATTAAATTCCCCTTCCCTGCCACCAAAGTCACTTCAATCGGCATCAAATCGCCGCCGCTCTCAGTCCACGACACCCCATTGGCAATCCCAACTTGGTCGGTGTCTTCGGTGCGGCCAAAATCAAAGCGCGGCGGGCCAAGGTATTTGGGCAGCATTTTCGGCGTAGGCCGATTTGGGAATGGCTTATTTTCGGCCACTTTTCGCGCCGCCTTGCGACACACAGTCGCAATCTCGCGGTCAAGATTACGCACCCCCGCTTCATAGGTATATTCACGAATAATTTGGGTTAAAAATTCATCCGAAAATCGCATCGGATGATTGAGCAAGCCATTCTCCTCCAACTGGCGCGGCACAAGATAACGCTTGGCAATCGCCAATTTTTCTTCTTCAACATAGCCCGAAAACTCGATGATCTCCATGCGATCAACCAACGCGGGCGGCAAGCTGTGCAAGCTATTCGCCGTCGTCACCCACAGCACTTTCGACAAATCGTAAGGCACATCAAGATAATGATCTTCAAATTCGCTATTTTGTTCGGGGTCAAGCACCTCGAGCAAGGCCGCAGCCGGATCGCCGCGAAAATCATCGCCGATCTTGTCAATTTCGTCCAGCACAAACAGCGGGTTCACTGTGCCCGCCCGCCGCATGGTTTGCAAAATGCGGCCCGGCAACGCGCCAATATAAGTGCGCCGATGTCCGCGTATCTCGGCCTCATCGCGCACACCACCCAACGACATCCGCACAAATTTGCGGCCCAGCGAATCGGCAATGCCACGCGCCAACGAGGTTTTGCCCGTGCCCGGCGGCCCAACAAAGCACAAGATTGGGCTGCGCATTTTGTCGCCTGCCAATTTGCGCACCGCAATATATTCGAGGATGCGCTCTTTCATCTTTTGCAAGCCATAATGTCGCTCGTTCAAAATTTGATGCGCATAAGTCAAATCAAGGCGATCTTGCGTTTGCTCCGACCAAGGCAAATTCAACAGCCATTCGATATACGCCCGCGCCATGCCTACTTCGGGCATCATGCCATTCATATGGCTCAGACGATTAATTTCTTGTTCGGCTTTCAAACGCACCGCTTCAGGCATGTTCTTATGCTGCAACCGCGCCCGCAACGCGCTCACCGAATGCTCGTCGCTTTCCAATTCGCCCAGCTCGGTTTGAATGGCCCGAATTTGCTCGCGCAAAAACACTTCGCGCTGGCCTTTGTCCATCTCAAGCTGCACTTGCTCATGAATACGGTCTTCGAGTTCGAGCACCTCTAATCGTTTGCCGAGCTTGACGCTAATTTTTTGCAGCCGCACCAATGGGTCGCGCAATTCGAGCAATTCTTGTGCCTCGATCAACGGCAAATTGAGCGCCTGCGCAATAAAATCGGCCAACGCACTCGGCCCGCTCGCGTTCATGGCATACACATACGATTCTTCGGGCAAGGTGCGATCAAACGACACCACTTGCTCAAACAACGACAACACCGCCCGCGACATGGCGCTGAGGGCCGGGCTTTGGCTTTGCGGCTCTTGCACCAATTTCACCCGCGCCACCAAAAATGGCGTGGCTTGCACCCACTCGACCACCTCAACACGGCTGCCACCCTGCACCACCAAGCTGGTCGTGCCATCTGGCAGGCGCAATGAACGCCCCATACCGCACAGCGTGCCCACTGTAAACAAATCTGACGGCAAAGGCGCAGCATCAGTCTCGTTACCCGTCTTTTGGGCAATGGTCGCAATAATACTCACGCTACTGGCTGCCTCAATTGCATTAAGCGAGCGATCACGCCCAATGGTCAATGGCAAGATCGAACGAGGAAAAATAACCATCTCGCGCAATGGCAATACCGGCACATCAAACATTTCGGGCAATTTCAGGTTGCTCGTCGCGTTCAAGCCATCGGTTGGCAGCGGCCAGCCACGCATGTCAGATGGAAAAACCGTCCGTGTAAATTCTGGTGAAGGATTCGATGAAGGTTGCTTCATATTTTGTTGTTAATAATCAGTTATTAATGATTAAGCATTGACCATTACTTTCCCAATGCCACGCTACGTTGATAAGCCGCCATGATGGCGTTGGCGAGATCGGCCCGCACCGAGCCAAGTTCTAGCTCGTGCAAACCAGCCGCCGTTGTGCCGCCTGCCGATGTCACTTGATGTCGCAGCGACACAACCCCATCGCCCGATGAAGCCGCATACAGTGACGCACCTTTAAAGGTTTGAATGACCAATTTTTCAGCCGTTGGGCGCGGCAAACCAGCCCGCACCGCCCCATCAATACACGCCTCGATGAGCAAAAATACAAAGCCCGGCCCACTGCCGCTCACGCCAGTCACCAAGTCAATATAATGCTCATCGTCAAAATACGCCTCTTCGCCAATCGCCCGCAAAATCACCTGCGCCTGTTCGCGCTGGGCTGGCGTCACACTCACCGAGCAGGTCCAGCCAGACATGCCTTGGTTAATCTGGGCGGGCAAATTGGGCATGACCCGCACCACCGGCTGCTGCTCATTCAACAGCGCCGTAAATGTGCGAATCGGTGTGCCTGCCAAAATTGAAATGACCAAGGCATCGGGCGCAAGATGCCCGTTTAGCTCGGCCAAAACTTTGTTTGCCATTTGTGGCTTAATGGCAAACAAGACGATATGCGCCCCTTGCACCGCCGCAATATTATTGGCAGCCACTTGAACGCCCAAATCCGCCATTTGCTTTTGGCGAGACGGCGCGGGATCAAATACTGTAATTTGGGTCGGCTGGGCTGAACCCGCCGCAAATAAACCGTTGATAATGGCACTGCCCATTGCACCGCAACCAACAAAAGCGATGCGCAGTCCTTTTAATGTGTGTTCTGACATGTGTGCCTTAATTGTAAGCCTAACTTTGAAATTATGAATTACGAATTACGAATTACAAATCAATGACAACATCGGGTAAACGCCATAAAAAGGCGCATTTTTGTCGTTTTTTGCTATTTTTCGCCGTTTTTCATCTTTGCATCTTCGCAACAACTCCCTCATTAACGCCAGATTCGCCATTTATCGCAACCCCAAAACGCAATCCCCACGCAAACATCTCAAATCGGCCTAACGTCAGATGACAATTTCATAGACGCAAATTATGATAAACTCATCCTCAAAACACATAGAACAATGAGGGTAAACATTTAAATCAAGTGCCTCATTAAAAAGAAAATTTACGCATGGCATCGTTCCTTGACCGCATTTTAGGCTTGTTTTCGCTCGATCTTGGCATCGACTTAGGCACAGCAAACACACTGGTTGCAGTTCGCAACAAAGGCATCGTCATCAACGAGCCTTCATGGGTTGCCGTTGACCGTAAATCGCGCCAAGTGTTGGCGGTGGGGGCCGAGGCCAAAGAGATGGTAGGCCGCACGCCCAACAAAATCGTGGCAATTCGCCCCTTGCGGGACGGCGTGATTTCAGACTTTGAAATTACCGAAGCCATGCTCGATAATTTCATCAAAAAGGCCCACAGTCGCGCCTTGTTCAACGTGCCCCGTCCGCGTGTCGTCATCGGCATTCCATCGGGCGTAACCGAGGTGGAAAAACGCGCCGTGTATGACGCGGCTCGCTCGGCTGGCGCACGCGAAGTCTTTTTGATCGAAGAACCGATGGCGGCAGCGATTGGCGCAGGCATGCCCGTGACCGAAGCACACGGCAGCTTGATTGTGGACATTGGCGGCGGCACCACCGAAGTTGCCGTATTTGCCTTGGGCGGCATCGTCGTCAGCCGCTCGATCCGTGTGGCAGGCGATGAAATGGACGAAGACATCATCAACTATGCCCGCCAAAAATACAACTTGCTCATCGGCGAACGCATGGCCGAGAAAATCAAAATCTCGATTGGGTCGGCTTTCCCCTTGCCCGAAGAAAAAACCATGTCACTACGCGGGCGCAATTTGGTGACCGGCTTGCCAGAGTCGGTCGAAATCTCGTCCATCGAGGTGCGCGAAGCGCTGTCAAACTCGGTCAATACCATCATTGAAACCGTGCGCTCGACGCTCGACGAAACCCCGCCCGAATTGGTGGCCGACCTGATGGAAACGGGCATCGGGATGGCTGGTGGCGGGTCAATGCTGCAAGGGTTGGTCGAGCGGGTGGCCGACGAAACCAACATTCACACCTGGCTGGCCGAAGACCCACTCACCTGTGTGGCGCGTGGGGCCGAGGCTGTATTGGAAAAACTGGACGACTTGTCGCGTGTGTTGGTCGGCCTCGAACGCACCACCGCCTCACGCGCAGGCTCAAGCACATCACGTTTGTAAATGTAAAATTTAAAATGGAAAATTTAAAATTAACAACTGAAGTCCAATTTTAAATTCTCTATTTTCAATTTTCAATTTTTAATTTCCACCATGGGCGGACCAATTTTTGATTTTATCAACGCACTCGCAAGCGGCAATTTCATGGCAGCGTTAGCGACGCTCGGCGCAATGGCTGTTTTGTTGTTCATCTGCTTTCCCATCCACGAATACGCCCACGCTTGGGCTGCCAATAAGTTGGGCGACGACACCGCCGAACGCATGGGGCGGCTCACCATCAACCCGTTTGTGCACCTCGATCTGGTTGGCTCGCTGTTATTGCTCGCGTTTGGCTTTGGTTGGGCCAAACCTGTGCCGGTCAACACCTATCGCCTAAACGGAAATCCCAAGGTCGCCTTTGCACTGGTGGCATTGGCTGGGCCAGTGTCAAATATTTTGCTGGCGATTGGTTTTGGTTTCGTTTACCAATTGATCAAAACATCTGACATTATTTTGTTAGAATATTTGTGCATTATTGCCGTGCGCATTAATCTATTCTTGGCTTTCTTCAACCTCATTCCAGTGCCGCCACTCGATGGTTCGCGCATTTTGGCCGCCGTTTTGCCCGACTCGATGAGCGATATTCTGCACCAAATCGAGCGATACGGCTTCATCATCCTCATCTTGGCGATGAATACCGGCATCTTTAGCGGGCTTGTTTCAGCGCCAGCCAACTTTTTCACCCGCTTATTATTGAGTTAGCATAGGATTTACGCGAAAGTTTGATTTTTGGTAAAAGCTTAGTCGCTGGGCTTGCTGAACCACGAAAGACACGAAACACACTAAAATAGAATTCTCTTTCGTGTGTTTTGTGCTTTTCGTGGTTAAAATATCCCGAACGACTTGCCTGCCTAAGCTTTTACGATTTTTGACACAAAGCACACAAAGAAATCAAAGATTTGCATTGGTAAACCTTCTTTTCTTTGTGATTTTTGTGTTCTGTGTGGCGAAATATTTTTAATGCGCGTAAGTCCTAAGCAAAGACATCAAGGCCATTGCCGCTCCGCTTTGTCCAGCATAACACCTCACACAGCGGCAAGCAATTTATCGGGCTGCCCTTTCCATGCTTGCCAAGTTTCTGGCTGGGCAATGATTTGCTTAAGCACGGTATTTAAGCAATGATTGGTGGGCGTAGCGACGCCAAGCCGCTGCCCATGCGCGGCAATCGCGCCATTCAAATAGCTCACCTCGCAATCGCGGCTACGATTTTCCACCTCGTAATAAAACGAGGGCATTTTATCGCCGCGCCCTTTGGCAGCTTGCTTGCCCAAAATGGGTTTCAGCAGCGCATTGGGCAGCCATTTCACCACCAGCGCCAATTGCCGAGCGCGTGAACCCGGCAGATCAACCACGCCAATACCCTGCGCGTGCATTACGGCCAAACATTCGCGCAACATGGCAATTTCAAGCCGAAAACCAGCCGAATGCGCATAAATTTGCCCGACGGGCCAACCCAAGATGGCACTGCTGGCATTGCCAACCAGATTCAGCAACAATTTCGACCATTTCATCGCCCGCCAGTCGGCATACATCACTGCACCGAGCAATTGCGCCAAATCGTCAACAGGCGCACCGCCCATGCTCGCCACACCCGCCCCACCCTTCAGCCGCTCAATGCGAATCGCCGCCGCGCCAAGCACAGATACGGGCACGGTGGTCGTCGCCGCCACAACATTGCCTGCGCCAAACGCCTCAGCAAAGGCTTCTTCGCTGCCCACCCCATTTTGAAAAGCCACCACACAGGTTCGTTTGTCCATCAGCATTGGGTTTGCCGCCTGTCCTGCCTGCAAATCGGCGATCACACTCGGCACAGAATACGCCTTGGTGCAAACGATCACTGCATCCAAAGGCGTGGCTGAGGCGGGCAAGTCGGCCAAGTCCGCAATCGGCGTCACATGGTGCAGGGGTTGCGCGGGTGCTTGCAAATGGCTGACCTGAATGCCATCCGCATTGGCAGCCGCCACAAAACGAGGCCGGCCCAACAAAATGACCGCATGCTTGCCGTCTGGGTCGTGCTGACGAATCTGGCTCGCCACCCAAATGCCAATCGCTCCTGCCCCAATGATGAGTATTTTCATGGCGTTAGTGTAACTCAAAATTAAGAAATCGGGTTTCTTTCAGAAACTCGATTTCTACCCGATTTCTAACGGATATTCAGCATTACCCCATCCTGCTCCGATCCATCGGCAAATTTCAGCATCACCGGCTTGATTTTGGGATATTCATAACTGCCTATGCGAAGTGAGTCAGTCTGGCGCGACTGCTCCGCTGTGAGCGGAATATCGAACCAATGCAATAGTTGATCGCCCAACTGCCAATTCGCGGGGGCAACACCGCCGCTGTCGCGCTGGGCAACTTTTTGCCCAGCGGCGTTTAACACGTGGTTATACCAATGATAATCTTGCCGAGGGGGTGGCGCATTCATCACTGTGAGCCAATGCCACACGCGCAATTTGTCGGGCTGGCGCTGGATGGCGTAGGCGGTAAATTGCACCCCATTGGCCCCCAGCGGGGCGTTGGGAATGGGTTGTAACGGGACGGGGAACACCTGCGCCAGATTTAAGGTTGCCACGCCATAACGCGGATCGAGTCGTGTTTGTGACAAGGCTTGCGGGGTTAAATAATCGCTGGCTTGCGCCCCGCCCGGCCCAATCAAATATTGGCAGTGGTTTTGAGGGCATACAATTAACCCCGCCGATGCATCGCTAAAACGATGCGGCTGACCGAGCAAAGCAAAGTGCAAAATCGCCGCCTCTTCGTTCACGGCTGGGTCGGCATTGGGCACAAGCACAATCACCTCGCCACCGCGCTGCTGTGCGACACTTGCCACCGCCTGTGCCGCCCGCAACGCTGGCGCAATGGGACGATAGCCGCTGGTCTCGTGTTGCGCCACAAAATTGCCGAAGCGCCACACGGTGAACAGTTGCCACGCACACACGCTCAGCATAAACAGCATAATCGCCCCGCGCCACGCCCAACGAAACGCCCGCCCCCATTGCGCCAAACTACGCCAAAGTTGATCGGCAAAACATGCCATGAGCAAAAACGGCGCTGGGTAAAGCGGCGAAATGTAATGCACCTGAAAAGGTTCGACGTGGCGCACATGCGCCAGCACCGGCAGCAACCACCACAAGGCCAAAATGCCAAGGCCGACACGGCGCTGCATGACGCCATTTATCTCACCAGCCTGCCAACGCGGAACAATTGCTTTTGCGCCAGCAAAAATAGCCGCAAACAAGGCCAGCAATAACCACGCCATTTGCAATTCGTCAATCCACTCAAGCGCCCACGCATTTTGCCACTGCCATTGCAAAATGGCGCTGCCGGTCAAATCGCTGAGGTGCGTGCCGCCGCTTAGCCACAAGGCAAAGCGAAATGCGCTCAGGCCAAGCACGCTGGGCTGAGCCGATGGCCCAAGCATGGCGCGAAGGTTGGCGAAACTGTGTTGCTGGTCGTAATAGCCATAGGCCGCAGCAATGAGCAACGCGGGCAGCAAACCCATTGCCAGCCAGCGCCAACGCAAGGTGCGCCAAAAAGCCATTGCCACAAACAGCGCCAGTGGCAGCAGATAGAGCGCGGCTAAGTGTGTGCCGACGGCCAATGACAACCCCCACAACGCCAATAACCAACCTTTAGGGTTGCGGCGCTGGGCCACTTCGAGCAACCCAATCAGGGCCAACACCGACCACAAGGCCAGCGGCGCAGTCCATAATTTGCGCGACAAATGCACGGCCCAAGGTGCGGTGGCAAATAATAGCGTGGCAAATAAGCCGACACGCCGATTGAAATAGCGCCAGCCGAGCCAGCCGGTCAGCGCCACCGCCAGCACGTCGAGCATGACACGATAAGCGGCGATGACATAAAAATTGGCGGTAAATAGATACGGCAGCGCCAAAACATAGATCCAAACAGCCGGATGCCGCGCCACCGAGCCGCTAAATGGCACGACTGGATGTAAGATGCCGTGCGCGACCTCGTGGGCAAAAATTGGCGCGGCGGCCTCGTCGTAACGCACGTCTATTTGATCAAGGGCAAATAGGCGCAGCCCAGCCGCCAAGATCAGCACGGCAAGCAAGGCTAATTTTGCCGTTGCAAAATTTTTAATCCACCAAATCATGTTTGCCTGCAAAGACTATGGTATGATTCTACCTCGCAAGCAATGCTGGCGACGTAGCCAAGTGGTAAGGCAGAGGTCTGCAAAACCTTTATGCGTGGGTTCAAATCTCACCGTCGCCTTAAGAGCGCGATCAAATTGATCGCGCTTTTTTTTTATTTCAAGCAATGTTAGCCACCGACCAAGATTGACATCAGCATCACCTGATCGCCTTCGTGCAGCGTGGTATTGAGGTCGGTTTGTTCACCATTCACCGCCGCCACCCGCGCCAATTCGGGCGGCAAGTTAAGCGCCAGCACTGCCTGTGCTACCGTTGCGCCTTCGGCAATGACGAGCGGAATCGGGAGCGAACGATTTGGCCCCGGATGGTGCGGGCGCAACAGCCCGTAAAGTTTGACAGAAATATTCATCAAGATTAGGAATTGGGGTTAGGGATTAGGGATTACTCGCAGTTTATCACTCAATCTTGACAAGCCAAAGCCAAATTTGCAAAATCCCAATCCTCGGTCCGCCTTCCGCCTCTGTATAATCTATTTCTATGTCAAACGGATTTACTAGACGCATATTACATGTTGATTTGACCCACGCAAAGACGTGGATTGAGAACCCCAGCGACGATTTTTACCGCAAATATATGGGCGGTTCAGCGATGGGGTTGTATTATTTATTGAAAGAGATGACGCCCGGCGTAGACCCGCTCGGCCCCGATAACATCTTCACCATGATGCTATCGCCGTTAACCGGCTCACCGGTGAGCGGACAAAGCCGCATGACCATCAGTTGCAAATCGCCGCTGGCACACGGCATCGCAGATTCGCAAGCAGGCGGTTTTTTCCCTGCCGAGATGCGCTTTGCCGGATTTGATGGCATTGTCATTCGCGGCAAATCGCCAACCCCCGTGTATTTGTGGCTGACCGATGGCAAAGCCGAAATCCGCGATGCCAGCGCCATGTGGGGCAAAACCACCGGCGACGCCGAGGCACTCATCCGCAAAGAATTGGGCGATGAGAAGATCGAAGTGGCTCAAATTGGCCCAGCGGGCGAGAATTTGGTGCGCGTGGCCGCCGTGATGAACATGAGCAACCGCGCCGCCGGGCGCACTGGCGTGGGTGCGGTAATGGGCAGCAAAAACCTCAAAGCGGTCGCGGTGCGCGGCAAAAGCAAACGTGTGCCAGTTGCCGACAGCAAGGCGCTCAACGAGATCGCCAAGGGTGGCGCAAAATCGGTTGAGAGCAATCCCGATATGCACGGCCTGCATTTGCACGGCACGGCAGGCGTGGTGGTTTGGCAAAATATCGGCGGCACTTTGCCTACCCGAAACTACAACGAAGGTCAATTTGAAGGCTGTGATTCGATCGGCGGCGAATTGATGACCGAGACGATCTTGAAAGAGCGCGACACGTGCTATTCATGCGCGGTCAAGTGCAAGCGCGTGGTCGAAACCGAATACAAGGGCCGCAAAGTTGACCCATTTTACGGCGGGGCCGAATATGAAAGCATCGCCACTTTCGGCTCATATTGCGGCATTGACGATCTACACGCGGTGTCGCTGGCAAATCAGTTGTGTAATGAATATGGCATGGACACGGTGGGTTGCGGTGCAACCATCGCTTGGGCGATGGAATGCTATGAAAATGGCTTGCTGAGCGAGGCACAAGTTGGCTTTCCATTGAAATTTGGCGATGCCGACGCCATGTTGCGCATGACCGAAATGATCGCCAAGCGCGAAGGGTTTGGCGATGTGTTGGCCGATGGCTCGGAACGCGCGGCAAACCGACTAGGCGTCGGGCACGATTACCTCATTACCAGCAAAGGCACAGAAGCACCGGCCCATATGCCGCAAAAGAAGCGCTCGCTTGGCCTCATTTATGCGGTAAACGCCTTCGGGTCAGATCATCAATCAAGCGAGCACGATGGTTCGATTGAAGAGGGTGCGGGCGAGAGCTATATGAACAAGCTGAAGTCGCTCGGGTTTAATGAACATTTGCCCAAGGGCAGCCTCGGTGCGGAAAAGGTGCGCTATGCGTTCGAGACGCAAAAGATGTATTCGTTCCTCGACAGCGCCAATTTGTGCCAATTTGTGTATGGCCCGGCGTGGACGCTGTTTGGCCCCGAAGATACGGTCAATATCGTTCGTGCGATTATGGGCTGGACCGATTTCAGCATTGCCGAGATGCAAGAAATTGGCGAGCGCCGCTTGGCGATGATGCGAGCCTTCAATGCCCGTGAAGGCTTGACCCGCGACAACGACAAATTGCCCAAGAAGTTTTTCAAGGCGCTCAAAGGCACTGGCCCAACCGCCGGTGTGACACTGGTCGAGGCCGACATCGAACGCGCCAAAGATCATTACTATGAATTTGCGGGTTACGAACTCGCCACCGGCAACCCTTCCACCGCCAAAATGGCGGCCTTGGGGTTAGATTGGGTATAGGTTGGTTGATTAGTTGAATGGTTGATTAGTTGATTGGTTGATTAGTTGATTGGTTGATTGGTTGATTGGTTGATTAGTTGATTGGTTGATTGGTTGATTAGTTGATTGGTTGATTAGTTGATTGGTTGATTAGTTGATTCGTTGATTAGTTGATTGGTTGAATAATGACCTACAAGTGATACTCAATCAACTCGACCATTCAATCAACCAATCAACCGTTCAATCAACCAATCAACCAATCAACTAATCAACCATTTAATCAACCATTCAACTAATCAACCATTCAACATATGACAAACATTCACCGAATCGCACAGCCTACACCGGCTTTGGTTGATGGGTTGTGCCAAGTGCTGATTGATAGCGTCAATGGCGGAGCATCGGTCGGGTTTCTCGCGCCGTTGAGCCATGATAAAGCCCTGCACTATTGGCAAGGGGTGTTTGCAGCGCTTGGCCCCGACCTTGTGTTGTGGGTGGCCGAAGATGACGAGCAAGTGCTCGGCGCGGTGCAATTATCGCTATGCCAAAAAGAAAATGGGCAGCACCGGGCCGAAGTGCAAAAACTGTTTGTGCATCGCCAAGCGCGTGGCAGCGGGATTGCGTCTCGGTTGATGCAAACACTTGAGGATTATGCCAAGCAAGAACGGCGAAGTTTGCTCGTGCTCGATACAGATGCTGGCTCAAATGCCGAAAAGCTCTATCAAAAACTGGGCTACTTACGCATCGGCGAAATTCCACAATATGCGCTCAGCCCCGATGGCACGTTGCACGGAACTGCTTATTACTATAAAATATTGGCATGAAGAAAATACAATTCGGGATTTTCGCCATGCTCAGTGTTGCAGCAGCGTTGTATGTTGGGCTAATTGACTATGAAACCAAATCGGTGTGGCAGCTTTTCAATGCCGAAAATTTCCCTTTCATGGTCTTTTTCAGTATCTTGGTTTTCGGGTTGCTCAACCTTATTGCGTGGGGGCTAAGTAAAACCACGCAAAAACTAGCCAAGTTACTAAGTTGAGTGCATTAGCCATGCCCCAAATAAATTTGCTGCACGACAGGGTTGTTGGCTAGATCGCTGGCTACGCCCTCTAGTTTTACCACGCCATTTTCAAGCACATAGGCACGGTCAGCTAATTTAAGGATTTGACGTGCATTTTGCTCGACAATCAGCACCGTTGTGCCTTGAGCAGGCAGGGCCGCCACGACGCGGAAGATTTCGCGCACCACCAACGGAGCCAAACCCACCGACGGTTCATCGAGCATCAAAACACGCGGACGCGCCATAAGACCACGCCCGATTGCCACCATTTGTTGCTGCCCGCCCGACAATGTGCCAGCCAGTTGGTTTTGGCGCTCACGCAGAATGGGAAATAACGCATACACACGCTCGACATCGGCCTCGATCTCGGCTTTTTGGGCGCGGGTATAGCGCGAATAGCTGCCCATCAGCAAATTTTCTTTGACCGACATCCCGCCAAATAATTGCCGATGTTCGGGCACAAGTGCAATGCCCTGCCCTACCCGCGTCTCAGCGCTCAGACCGTTGAGCGATTTGCCCGCCAATTGCACATGCCCGCCTTGCGGCTGCATCAACCCACTCAGCGTCTTGAGCAAGGTGGTTTTGCCTGCGCCATTCGCGCCAATCACAGCCACAAACTCGCCCGCCTCGACATGCAAATTAACCTGCCGCAATGCCTGTATTTTGCCGTAACTGGCGCTTAAATTAGTAACAGACAACAATGTCATATTAGAAATGAGTGAATGAATGAATGAGCGAATGCGGGATTGCACGCATCCGCTCATTCATTCAGCAAATTATTCATCTTCGCCCAAATAGGCTTTAATCACATCTGGGTTGGATTGCACCTCGCTGGGTGGGCCTTTGGCGATCAATTCGCCATAATTGAGCACGGCGACGTAGTCGGCCAATTGCATCACCAAGCGCATGTCGTGCTCGACCAACAAGACGGTAATGCCTTCATCGCGGATACGGCGGATGACCGCCATAAGCGCATCGCGTTCGTTGCTGCTCAGACCCGCCGCTGGCTCATCCAGCATCAACAATTGCGGCGAAGTTGCCATCGCGCGAGCAATTTCGAGCACCCGTTGTTGCCCAAACGCCAAATTACCAGCCTGCGTCTCGGCGCGATCACCCAGCCCAACCAAATCGAGCCAATGTTTGGCTTTGACCTTGGCGACATTTTCTTTGCTCGCCACACTCGGCAACCGCAACATGCTCGTCACAAAACCAGAGCTATGGTCGCGCATTTCGCCGCCCACCATCACGTTTTCGATCAGCGTGAGCTGAGGGAAAATTTGCAAATTTTGCCATGTGCGGGCGATGCCCATATGTGCAATTTGGTGTGGGGCTTTGCCATTGAGCGGCGTTTGCTTAAAGATGACTTGTCCCGCCGTTGGCGCATATACGCCGCAACAGGCGTTGAAAAAAGTGGTTTTGCCTGCGCCATTTGGCCCAATGACGGCGCTGATCTGGCCCGGCTGAAAGCCCAGCGTCACATCCTTCAGCGCCATAATGCCGCCAAATTTCATGGTCAGGTTTTGCGTTTGCAATAACATGTGAGAAGTGGATAGTGGATAGTGATAGTAGATAGTGATCGTTGTTTTTACTATCCACTATCACTATCCACTATCCACTACCTTAACGGCGCTGCCGCTTCGTCATCGTCGGCACAAGGCCATCGGGCATAAAGATCATGACGAGGATGAGAATTGCGCCAAAGATCATAAGTTCAAATTGGGTGATGCTGGGGATTTTAACGGCGCTGGGGAGCAAATCGGGCAAGGCTTTGATGGCTTGCGAGAGTCCCCAAATGAACGCCGTGCCGAACGCTGCCCCCCACACCGACGACACGCCGCCAATGACGGCCATGACCAGCATTTCGACCGAAATGGTAAATTCAAATGTGTCTGGCGTGATGGAACCGACATAATGGGCATATAAGCTGCCAGCAACACCACCCAAAACCGCCGACAGCACAAACACACGCAATTTGGCGGTGGCGGTATCTACCCCCAACATTTCGGCCCCGATCTCGCTCTCATGCAAGGCGCGTAAGGCGCGGCCCGGACGCGAGCGCACCAAGTTGAGTGACAGCACGATGACGACCAACAAAACGACTAAAACCAAATAATAATAACCCGCCTCGGTCTTGAGCACATCGCCAACAAATTCATAACGTGGCACATTGCGCATCCCCGATGACAGGCCAGTCCATTCCCATTGTTTGAGCAAGGCTGCCACAATGATGCCAAACCCAAGCGTGCCGATTGCCAAATAATGCCCACTCAGCCGCAAAATCAAACTGCCAATCAGCCAGCCGACCAAACCACTGGTCGCGCCTGCGGCCAACATCCCCAGCCAAGGCGACAGGCTGAATTTAGTGGCGACAATGGCGCTGGCATAGGCCCCAATCGCACAAAAACCCGCCTGCCCCATCGAAGGCTGACCTGCATAGCCCGAAAACAACGCCAAGCCGATGACGGCAATCGCATAGATGCCGGCAAAGATAAATGTGCCAAGCACTTGTTTGGAAGTGGTGACGAGCGGCACAAGCGCCAAAATTAGCCCAACAGCCAGCACCGGAAGAAATGATCGAAAACGCATCTTTAGAATTACGAATTACGAATTACGAATTACGAATTACGAATTGAGTTTTGCGAATTTATATTACTCATTACTCATTACTCATTACTCATTACGATTACGCTTCATTCATAACACACCTTCCCCAAATTCGTAATTCGTAATTTCCTACAAGCCAAATCGTTTGCCGCCGAGGCCATTGGCCCCACGCAAGCGACGAATAATTAGCACAGCGAGCAAAATAACAAATGCGATGGCTTCGCGCAGGCTGGCCGGGTTAACCTTGCCTAGGCCCGGCAAATCCATCTGCGGCAGCCCACCGACAACGGCCTCGATGATGCCAAGCAGCAACCCGCCCCAAATCGCCCCGACCGGATTGGCGATGCCCCCCATAATGGCAGACACGAAGCCGCGCAACCCCAGCCCCAAGCCCATTGTGTAGAGCACGGGCTGCATGGGCGCAATGATGGCTCCTGCCAGTGCAGCGATGGCGGCGCTGAGTGCAAACGCAATCAACGACATCTTCGATAATGGCACGCCCATCAATCGCGCCGAGTCAGGATTCATTGCACAAGCCCGTAAGGCGCGACCGGTCATGGTGCGGTTAAAAAAGACGAATAACCCAGTCACGGTCACAATCAGCGCAAAAATAATCCATATTGATTGGGTTTGCAGCGCCACGCCACCTAGCCGCAACGAATCGCCGATGACGTTGGTCATGCCGGCCTCTCGCAACGTTCGGCCCGGCAAAAAAGCGGGCGTCGAGGTGGGGTCAACCCCCCAAACCAGATTGCCAAAGGCGCGTAAAACGATGGACACGCCCATGCTGATAATGATGAGGGTTTGCACCGACGCTCGACGTTCGATCGCAGGGCGAAACGCCAAAGCATACGATAGTGCGCCAACGCCTCCGGTGACGATGATGGCAACCAACAACCCGACCAACACCGCTAACCCAGCGCCCGTTGTTTTTGTCGCCGCATCTACCACCGCCACAAAAACCAGCGCTCCGATCATCAAAAATTCGCCCTGCGCCAAATTGATGACGTTCGAGACGCTGTAAATGACGACAAAGCCGAGCGCGATGAGGGCGTAAATTGCGCCCAACGAGATGCCCAGCACAATTAGTTGCGGCAGTGTTGCGAGAAAAATATCCACGTGGCGTAGTTAGTAATCAGTAGTCAGTAGTCAGATAGCCGTGAGCCATGCGCCATGCGCTTTGAGTTTGATAGAAATACGATGCATCCAAAACTCGTCGCTCACGACTCATAGCTCACGGCTCATGGCTATTTAATCAATTGGAATTTCTCGTTCTTGATTTCGACCATCACCAATGAATCATTGGGCAACCCGTTGTGGTTGTCTTTTACATAGGTGAATACGCCAGTGATGCCAACGAAAGGCTTGCCCGATTCGATCGTCTCTTTCAACTTAACCGTATCGTTACCGGCTGTTTCGAGCGCGCGAACGACTTGCATGAAACCATCATAAGCGTGACCGCCGAAGGTCGAGGGGTCGGTGTTATAGGCGGCGCGCCAATCTTTGTCATATTGCGCCAACAAGCTCTTTTGCGGATGTCCATCCGGCACTTCGTTCACCACAATAATGCGCCCAATCGGCAAGCGTGCGCCATTGGCCGATGAGCCGGTGGTCTTGATGAACGGCGTAGGGTTGCCGATGCCGTGACTAAAGAAAATGGGTGTCTTGCCGCCAAGGTTAGCCCAGTTCTTCACCACCACAGCAGCAGGGTTGACCGTCGTCCACACCACAATGCCATCGGGTTTGGTGGCATCGGCGGCAGAAATTTGGCTACTCACATCGGTATCGGTGGTAGCAAAACCGCCCTCATACGTAATGGCGACATCGCCCTTGTCGCGCAATTTGCGCCATTCGTCGCGCCCGCCTTGACCAAACGCAGTGGTGTCATGCAAAATGGCGATCTTCTTGATATTTTGGGTCTTGAAATAACCCGCCAATGCAGCCGAGCCGTTTGCATCATTTTGCGCGGTTTGGAACATAAATGGCGACGCAGACGGAACCGCGATACCGGCGGCGACAGCCATCACCGAAATCTTTGATTCGGTGGCGATGGGTGCAACTGCCAAAGCCGAGGCCGTGCTGGTGGGGCCAACCACCGCCAATACTTTCTTATCAACCAACGCCTTCATACCAACGGTATTCTTTGCTGGGTCGCTTTCGCCATCATACACTTCCAATTTAATGTCGTGCATCTTGCCGTCAGGGCCTTTTACGCCACCGGCATCGTTGATTTTTTTGGCATACAGTTCCACTGTCTTCTTCGATGGGTCGCCCAAGGCCGAGCTAGGACCGTTTAGGTCAACCAACACGCCAATGACATAGGGGTCGCCTTTTGCACCGGCGGCAGGCGCAGCCGGTTTGGCAGCGTCAGCCGGTTTGGCGGGGGCGGCTGTCGGCTGGGCGCAAGCCGCCAGCGTTACCGATAACAAACAAGCGATGCTTAAAATTTTTGTTGTGTTCACTGTTTCTTCTCCAAATAAATTTAGCCTGCATTATGTCCTCTCATAATGCCTCCCTTATTCTACTCTAATAAATCAACTAAGAAACCTCAAATTTCGCAAACCCACCACCATCCAATCATAGATAAAATTGCCGTTCATGACACCCGAAGAATTTCGCCAACACGGCCACCGACTCATTGACTGGGTCGCCGATTTCCGCACCGAGGTGCACACGCGCCCGGTAATGTCGCAAGTAAAACCCGGCGATATCAAAGCCCAATTGCCCAGCGCCCCGCCGCAACAGCCAGAATCCTTTGACCGCATTTTCGATGACCTCGATCGCATCATTGTGCCCGGCTTGTCGCATTTCGTGCATCCGCGTTTTTATGGCTATTTCCCGTCCAATTCCTTGCTTTCCAGCGTCTTGGGCGATTACCTGAGCACCGGTTTGGGCGCATTGGGGTTGTCGTGGCAATCTGCGCCCGCGCTCACCGAACTAGAAGAGGTGATGACGGATTGGATGCGGCAAATGACCGGCCTATCGGCGGCATGGCAAGGGGTGATTCAAGACACCGCGTCATCTGCTACGATGGTGGCGATCATGTGCGCCCGCGAACGCGCCACCCAATTTGGCTTGGCGCACGGCGGCCTGCAAGCCCAACCCCAACCACTCATCGTGTATGTATCTGAACACAGCCATAGCTCAGTAGACAAGGCGGCCTTGCTGGCAGGATTTGGCCGCGACAATATTCACGTTGTGCCCACCGACGGCGAATTTGCCATGAACCCAGCGGCGCTCGCCCAAGCCATCGAAAGCGATCTAAAGGCTGGGCGAAAACCATGCGCCATTGTGGCAACGGTTGGCACAACCTCGACCACCGCCGTTGACCCATTAATTCACATTGCCCCCATTGCCCGCCAACATAATCTATGGCTACATATTGATACGGCAATGGCTGGCAGCGCGATGATTTTGCCCGAATGTCGTTGGATGTTTGACGGCATTGAGGGCGCAGATTCGATTGTGCTAAATCCGCACAAATGGCTGGGCGCGGCATTCGATTGCACGCTGTTTTATGTGCGCGACCCACAGCACCTCATCCGCGTAATGGGCACAAACCCCAGTTATTTGCAAAGCAACGCCGACGGACAAGTGAAAAATTATCGTGATTGGGGCGTGCCGCTCGGTCGCCGATTCCGCGCCCTAAAATTATGGACGCTCATTCGTGAGCAAGGGGTGACTGGCCTGCAAACGCGCTTGCGCCGCGATATCGCCAATGCCCAATGGCTGGCCGAGCAAGTGCGGGCTTGTCCAAATTGGCAAGTGCTGGCCCCAGTGCATTTGCAAACCGTGTGCATTCGCCACACCCCACCCCATTTGCAAGGCATCTCGCACGGCGATGCGCTCAACGCGCACACCCTCGCGTGGGTTGATCGGGTCAATCAATCGGGCGGGGCTTACCTCACACCATCCACACTGAGTGGGCAATGGATGTGCCGCGTCAGTATCGGCTCATACGCCACCGAACGCGAAGATGTCGCGGCCTCTTGGCAGCTCATTCGTGAGGCGGCAGAGTCCGTTTAATCAGTCAAGCCGTTGGGTGTGCTTTTGCAACAACTGGTTAAAGTAAGCTGTTTGCAAGGCCCGCGCTTCTTGCTCGATTTGATTCGCAAATGCCTCATTACCGGCCAATAGCTCGGCCAGCCGCCGCGCTTGAATGGCTCGCGCCGAAGTAAGGCTAATGGTGGTGTAAAGGTGTCGCTGTTCGGCGCTCAGCCAAGGCGCACGCACCGCCATTAGCCGGTCAATTGCAAAGTGCATGGCATCGTAAATGATTTGCGCGGCCTGCGCCAACTCGCTGCCCGGCGCGGCGCTCATTACCACCAGCGAAAACGCCGCGCGGTCGTTGTTATAACGCATAACACCATCGTAAATAAAGTTGATAATTTCTTCGGGCGGCAACGTCGCGAGATTCGGCAACGAATTGGCATACACGCCCAGCAAGCCGTCTCGATAGCGGGTGGTGAGGGCTTGCAAAATCTCAAATTTGTTGGCAAAAAATTGGTAAATTGAGCCAATAGACACCCCCGCCGCCGCCGCGATATGGTTGGTGGTGAGCGCATCATACCCCTGCGAACCAATCAAACGCTCAGCAGCGTCAAGGATTTCGGCGACGCGCTGCTGCGCCCGCGCCTGCATCGGCGCACGCCGAGATGGGGTTGATGATTCGCTTTTCATAAATGAACCCCTGAATTTTATCTAACCTTAGGACTTACGCAAAAGTTTGATTTTTACCGCAAAGGGCACAAAGAACTCAAAGATTTGCATTGACACATCTTTCTTTCCTTTGTGCCCTTTGTGTTCTTTATGGCGAAATGTTTTTAATGCGCGTAAGTCCTAACCTAAGAGTTTGCTGTGAAATTGGGTTTGCCTATTGACAATGTGAGTATTTACTCTTATTATAAACGTGAGTAAAAACTCACATAAAATCATGAATACCTTAGCGACACTCCCTGTGAAGCGCAGCTTCCCTAAAGTCAAAGGCAACCCCGTTTTAGGCTCGATGTTGGCTTTTAGAAAAAGCCCAATTGATTTTCTCGAAAGCGCATGGAAAGCACACGGCGATGCGTTTATCGCCTCACTCGGCCCGCGCAAATTGGTAGTGGTCTCGCACCCTAAATTAGCAAGCGAAGTGTTAATTGAACGTAAACACACATTCAAGCGCTCGAATATTTTTGAGGGCGGCACGCCATTAACTTATGTGCTAGGGCTTAGCCTCATCACCACCGATGGCGAAAGCTGGCTGGCAAAGCGTCGTCTCATGCAGCCGATTTTCCATCGCCAGCGCATCGCGGGCATGGGCGATACAATGGTGGCGGCCGGGCAACTCATGTTAGCCAACTGGGAAAAGCACAGCACAAACCCCGCGGCGCTCAATTTTAGCGAAGAGATGAAAACCGTCACACTCGATATCATCAACCGCACCATGTTTAGCACGAATGTGTTGCCCGAAATTGACAAAATTGGGCAGACCATTGACAACAGCCTAACGTGGATCAGCGGGCGCATCACGAATCCCATTCAATTACCGGCTCGCTGGCCCACGCCAGCCAACCGCCGCTTTTGGGGCAACCGTGCGCTCATGGATGCGTATTTGTATAAGATTATTCGTGATCGCCGGGCCGAGGTTGATGCGGGCCGACGAACGCAAGAAACGAGCGATTTGCTCGACATGCTATTGGCAGCGCGAGATGAAGACACGGGCGCTGGCATGAATGACGAGCAAGTGCGCAACGAAGTGGCGGGTATCTATGGCGCAGGCCACGAAACCACCGCCATTGCGCTGACATGGACGTGGCATATGCTCAATCAACACCCAGAGGCGCTGGCCAAGCTGCAAGCCGAAGTTGACCGTGTGCTAGAGAGTGGGCGTGCGCCGACCATGGCCGATTTGCCCAATTTGCCCTATACGCTGGCCTGCATCGAAGAGACGATGCGACTTTACCCACCTGTGCCGCTTACCGTGCGGGTGGCTTATGAAGATACGCAATTGGACGGTATTGATGTGCCAAAATACACAGCCTCACTCATTGCCATCCGAAATATTCATCGTCACCCCGATTTCTGGCCCGATGCTGATACATTTAAACCTGAACGATTTTTGCCAGAGAACAAAAGCAAACTTAACCGTAACGCCTATATGCCTTTCCTCACCGGCCCGCACATGTGCATCGGCAATCATTTCGCGCTCATGGAGGGGCAATTGTTGCTGGCAATGATAGCGCGGCATTATGTTGTGCGCGAAACGCCTAACCAAACGGTCACGCCGCAAGTCGCCGTCACCATGCGCCCCAAAGGCGGGCTATGGGTGACGCTTGAGAAGCGATAGGCTAAGAAGCTTTGAGCCTTGAGCCATGAGCTTTGAGCTTTAAGAGTGCGCGTTTACGCAGCTATTAGCTCAATCAAAATCCAAAGCTCATGGCTCATGGCTCATGGCTCATGGCTCACAGACACACAAACCGGCCCGGATTGAACAGATTATGTGGGTCAAATTCGTGTTTGATGCGGCGCATGATGTCGAGGCCATTGACATCGTTGCCCCACACGGCCAGTTTGCCACGCAACCCTTCGGGCGCACCCATAACAATAGTGCGAGGAAATTGCACCAGCAAGGCGGCATGAAAGGCTTGCAAATTGGCATTGCTGCCGCGCACCCGCACGTAAGCCACGCCATTCAGCGCCCGCGCATTCAACGTCAACACAAGGTTAAATTGATCGGCCAGTTTTTGGGCCAAGGTCACAGCTTTACCCAGTTCGCTGGGCAAACATGCCAATTTCAAGGCCAGTTTGTCGAGTGAAAGCTCAGCGACTTGGGGCAGATCGGCAACATAGGCCCAAAATGTGTCGTGACTTTCGCCGCGCAAAATAATCGCGTCTTTGCTGCCAAATTTTTTAGCCAACACTGGAATGTCGCGCTCGTGCCGCGCAACAGCTTCGGGCAAGCCATCGGCCAGCAACGCCACTTCGATTTGGGCGGCACGCGACACGCCATTGTGCTTTGAATCGCAAATTAGCTCAACCGCCGCTGGTGTGTATTGGCTGGCTTGCAGGGCATCAATCAATTTGAAGGCTGCCTCAAACGACTCGAAACCCATTCGCACCGTAGCGGCGGCGCGTGGACGCGGCAACAATTTAAAATTGACGCGGGTGATAATGCCCAATGTGCCATAGCTGCCGTGATACAACTTCATCAGGTCGTAGCCACTCACGTTTTTCACCGTCATGCCACCGGCTTTGCTTTGCTGCCCGCTGGCTTCGACCACCTGCACGCCCAAAGTCAGGTCGCGCAATGTGCCATACCCAAGGCGGCGAGGGCCATCGGCGGCCACAGCCAGCGCTCCGCCCACTGTGCATCGGCTCGGCACTGGCACATCGAGCGGCAGCATTTGCCCGTTTGGGCGCACCAGCGCGTCTAGCTCGGCAAAGGTCATGCCCGCCTCGACGCCGATGACCATATCGTTTGGTTCGTATTCAACCACACGGTTGAGCCAGCGCAGATTAGCCTTAATCACCTCGCGGCCATTCGGGGCCAGCGGGTTGCCAATGCTTTGGTGCGTATCGCCGCCTTGCGGCACAATCACGACATTTTTTGCCTGTGCCTCGCGCACAATCTCGGCAAGTTCGGCGGGTGTGTGGGGGGTTAGGGTAGTCACTTGGTTTCTTCTGCGTTTGATTTATTTCGTTCGTCGTCTATATGCTAATCTCGATGTATATCGTCAATAACAAAAGGCATTCGCTCGTGCAACGATTCACGAGGCTAAGTAATTTTCCGTTTAGACCTAAATCCAATCCTTCTTCTATTCGGGCCAAAAACGCTGCTTTGCTTGTTAATAATCAGTGCTGTATTGCAACATAGATTCTCTCTATTAAATACAAATTTGATCTTCAAAATCACGAGATTGCAAACTCAGAATGAGCACGCATTCGCTCAGATTTATATCCCAAAACAATTTTATTATTTGGAATACCGGCGGCAAGCAAATCATAAGCAATCGCATCTTCTGTTCGATCACATTGAATCCACAATTTATCACCAATAATATCAATATGAATGACAACGTGATGTATATATTGATACTGTCTCCAGCCAGAAACAATCACCAAATAGCGATTGCCTGATTGATCTATCATGAGTTCATGTTTAAACTGGGATGCGTGTGTTTCAATGAATTGTCGTAATGTGGCTTCAGCAATTTTTTTTAAGTCGGCAATATCCATCTTACAACCTCCTCGATAAAAGGATCGAATATAACCAATCGCAATTTTTCACTTACGATCAATTCTCGACCATCCAAAGTTTGAAACAAAATATCAAAAGGTTCTACAGGCATTGCCAAAAACAATTCTCGATCTGGATCTTGTTTGACTAACGCCCTACGATAAAGTATATATTGCCCAAGCGCCCGCTCTAGTTCAGTAATCGCCGATGCACCGCGAAAACTCTTAATTTCGATTGCAATTTTCCGTGAATCTAACTCTGCTGCCACCATTTCTGCACCCAAATCAATATAAAGGTCAGTGCTTGCCCATGAAATCTGATAAGGATCATGTGTGATTTGCCAGCCTTCTTTCACAATCGCTTGACAAACGGCGCGATGATAAAAATCCTTTGCCATATCACACCCATGCCCCTTGTTTCACCACGCTATCAAGCGCTTGCTGCTGATCGTGATGCCCATGCGGGGCATGCGCCCGATTGACCAGCGCCGCCGCGAGGCCGACAACGACAGACTGTGCGCCAGCTTCGTCGCCGAAAGTGCGTCGCCGCTGCGCCACCAATGCCCCCGGCGGGCAAGTATCGGGGAAAGTTTTGCCCGGATTAAACATTTTAGAGGCGTTAAAACACTCATGCAAGGCCGCCATCGCGCCGAGGTCGTTGGTATCATACAAGGCCGGCATGTAGTTTTTCTTCTCTAGCGCCACGCCATGCTCTCCGCTGATCACGCCACCCATCGCTACGCACAACTGCATAACCTCGGTGGCGATCTTGTGGGCGCGTTCGTCTTCGTCGCCGCGTGTGCGATCATAAAGCACCAGCGGATGCAGGTTGCCGTCGCCTGCGTGAAAAACATTCGCAACCGGAAGGTCATATTTTTCGGAGATCTTTTGCACCTGGTCAAGCACCGCCGGCAATTTGGTGCGCGGCACGACGGTATCCACCAAATAGTAAGATCGCGCCACCCGACCCATTGCGCCGAACGCATTTTTGCGGGCCGCCCAAGCTTGGGTTTGCTCTTCGGGTGTTTTGGCAGGGCGAATTTCGAGTGCACCATTTTTTTTGCACACGCCGACAATCTCAGCCAGCAAGCCGTCCAGCCCCTCATCTACCCCATCCACCTCGATAATCAGCGCGGCTTTGGCTTCGTCGGGGATGCCCAATTTGTAAGCGTTGTTCACGGCCTTAATCACCCACTTATCCATCATTTCCATCGCAGTGGGCAAAAAGCCACTCGAAATGATCTCGGAGACGGTTTCGGCAGCGGGGCGTATTTCGGGGAATAAGGCCAAAACCACCCGCACACTTTCGGGCACACGCATGATGCGCAGCCAAGCCTCGGTGACAAAGCCAAACCCACCTGCTGCGCCCACGTTGACACCGGTCAAATCGTAGCCGATGCCATCGGGCGTGCCGTCGCCCGTCCACATCACCGAGCCATCTTCGAGCACCAATTGCAAGCCCAACACATGGCTGCCCGTCACGCCATATTTCACACAATGCGGCCCGCCGCTGTTCATGGCGATATTGCCGCCAATGGTGCAGGCTTTTTGCGACGATGGGTCTGCCGCAAAATGATAGCCATATGACATCAGATATTGCGACAATTCAAAATTGATGACGCCGGGTTGCACCCGCACCCGATTGTTGCGCGTGTCTAGCTCTAGCACACGGTTCATGCGGGTGGTGGTAATGACCAAACCGCCAAACACCGGCGTGCTGCCGCCCGACAAGCCAGTGCCGCTGCCACGCGCCGTGACCGGCACACCATGCTCACGCGCCAATTTGATCGCTGCCGCCACCTGTTCGGTGCTGTTCGGCATAATCACCACGTCGGGGGCGTGGGTCTCCATAATGCAGCCATCGGCCTCATACAGCATCAACGCGGCCTTGTCTTGCACAACATATTTTTTGCCAACAATTTTTTCAAGGGCCTGGATAAACGCAATGTGGTTCATTGGCTATAGTTTATCGCATTTTGCGATCATTTTTGACACATCATATGGCCTTAGTAAGGCTGTTCAAAAGTCAGCATTGCGCTTAATACGTCATCTCCGCGAACGCGGAGATCCATAACGAGGCCCGCAAAAAATGGCGCAACGCACTCGATTTGTGCCTGTAGCGTTATGGATTCCCTCTTTCGAGGGAATGACGAGGCGACTTTTGAACAGCCTTAATGTCCTTAGAGCAGATTCATCGTTGATATACGTCATGAGTCACCTGCTTCATCATATAACATCGCCCACCTGCCATTCCCAAATTGGGCGACGGGTGGGCGATTTCGGCAACAATTTAGCTAAAACGCGAGGCGAACCCTACTTCAAGTCGTTTTCGAGATACGCCAAGAGGTCGGCCAACTGCTGTTTGCTGAGCGATTCGCCAAAGGTGGCAGGCATAACGCCCGCCGGATAGCCATCTACCACAAACGCGCCGGGGCTGACAATGCTTTCACGCATATAGTCTTTGGCGCTCATGCTGGGCTTGCGAGTGGCGGCTGCCGCCCATGCGCCCGCTAACGATGGCCCGACCAGTTTTTGGTCTTTAACGATGCTGTGACACGCATTACATGTGCCGGGGCCGTTAAAGACAACTTTGCCGCGAGCCGGGCTGCCAACGGGCAACCCATCTGCGCCCACTGCCGCTGCTACAGGTGTCGCGGTCGCTTTAGCTACCAAGACTTTTTTGCCAGCATTCGCTTGTGCCGATTCAATTGGGCGGCCATTGCGAGCAGGTGGAGCCGCCACCCACGCCGCCAAAATCGCCACCATCATTGCAGCCGCAAAGAAACCAAACACGGTAATGTCAGGAATACTGGCGAGTCGCGGGTCGTTACCTTCTAACTTCTCAACGAGGTCAAGGTCAACCAACCCATTGTAGCGTTGCAAAATGTAGGCAATGGCCGCGCCGCCAATTACCGATAAAAACATGAACAAAAAGAACACATTCTTTTCACCCGGCGAATTGAGCAACAGCCATAACGTAACCGCAAAGGTGATAATAGAAAACCACAAGAACAAACTGCGATCATCGGCGTAGATGGGACGCGCGGCCAAACGTGCAATGGCTGCTTCGCGTGACAATTTGTCCTTTAACTGCATCTCCTTAATCAAGCGTTCGTCAAACTGATCAACAAACTGCCCGGCGGGGGCATATTGGCGGCGTGTTTTGCTAAACGATGTAGAAAGGCTCGCCAGCACCACACCCATCACCGCCACCAAAAAGAACACCATCGGTGTGCCAAGACACAGGAATAGTAAATAAGGGACGTCCATAGTAATCTCTTTATGAGGTCATCAACTTGTAACTCAACACACGATTCTTGAGCCACTGCACCGCCAAGCCTAAGCCAATGGCGGCAGTGCCTAAACCGCGTAACAAGGGCATCAGCAGTTCATTGGCGGGCATTTGCCGCCCACACACTGCGTTCCACAGCACTTCGGGGGTGCTCAAAATATCTGCAAAGTCGCGTGCGTAAATCAGGCTAAACAGCAGAAAGGTTGTGCCCATCCCGATAAATAAGGCGGTGATCACTGTCCACGTAAAGGTGTCGGGTTTGGTTGTTGTCGTCATGAGTCAGAATTTTAGATTTTGGATTTTAGATTTCGGATTTTTCGCTTTAAGCTTATTTAAGTTAAAGAATCTAAAATCCAAAATCTAAACTCTAAAATTACTTGAGTGGCGCTGGGCCAGCCGGTGAATAGCGCAAAATCTGGAAGCCTTCGGTCAAGTTGATCGCATCAATGAAGGGGATGGTCCAAACCAAAACCGCCAAAAACACGGCCACACCGACCCACAAGCCCCAGCGTTCGAGAATGGCGGGCGTGGTGGGGTCGCCCTTGGTCACGGTATAACCGCCTTCGGTCACGGGTTCCTTCGAGGCGAACAAAGTGAGCACGATGTTGGCGTATAGCAAAATGACGCTAATCAATAAGATCACGCCGCTCACGGCGTTGGCATTTAACCAATAGGTTGCGGCCTCTGACAGATAAGGCGACAAGCCAGACAGGGTGCGGCGTGGCACGCCAGCCAAACCCGCCTCGCCCAAGGTGTGACCAAACATGGTCATGCCGAAACCCCACGTATACACTTGAGCCAAAGCCATCTTCTTGCTATACAAGGCGCGTCCGCGAATCATGGGCAATAGCCAATACATGATGCCGATGTAGGTCATGGCAACCGCGCCGCCCACCGTTTGATGAAAATGCGCTGGAACCCACGAGGTGTTATGCACGACGGTGTTGATTTGGGCCGAGGCGTTGATCAACCCAGTCACGCCGCCGGTGATGAATTGCAACATGCCCATGAGTTGGGCCGCCACAACGGGATCAGTCCACTTTTGGGTAAACATCCAGCCAAACAACCCCTTGCCACCGCGATTGCGGCCCGCAATTTCGAGCGTTGCGCCAATGTTAAAGGCGGTCATAAAGCTGGGCACGGCCACCATCAAAGTGAAGACGGTGTGAATGGCTTTCCAAGTGCTGCTGATGCCGGGGTCGGCGAACATGTGGTGAATACCGGTGGGAACCGAGAACACCATCAGCATCAAGAAGGCTACTTTTGCTAACGGCTCGCTAAACACGCGCTTGGCCCCCGATTGAATGGGCAACATGGTATACCAAGACACATAGGCCGGAATGAGCCAGAAGTAAACGACGGGATGACCGAAGAACCAGAACAACGCGCGTGACAGTTGTGGGTCGGTATTTTGAATGAGGCCGAGTGAGGCGGGCAGCGCCAACACCAAGACTTCGACAGCCACGCCCAAGCTCGCCAAGAAATACATGACATAATTTGCCATCACGCCGAAGGGGGCCAATGGAATGCGGGCGGTTTTGTTCTCTTTGCGCCAAGCGCCATAGGTCAAAAAAACCACCAACAAACCAATCCAGCTACCCACCACCAGCAATACCAAGCCAATGTAGAAGATCGGCGGGGCGATGAGCGGCGGATAGAAGGTGAAGAGCACCGCCGAGCGTTGAGGGTCATTGAGCAGCACAAAGAAGATGAGCAAGAGGCCGACCAATTCAAGCACATAGGCCACCCATGCCAATGGCATGCCCACCAAACTGCGGTTGAATGAGCGCCAAGTGACATAGTAACTAATGCCGGTGATAAACATGGTGGTAAAGAACAGCGCGTTCAATACCCCATGTGCGGTGAGCGCTTGGTAATAATAGCTAAAAATGGGCATGGTGGCGTTTGGAAAAGCGGCCACAAATGCCGGTGAGCGATGGAACGTTTGGAAGGGTCCCATGAGTGCGCCCCAAAATAGAGCAAAGAATGCGGAAAGGATGTGTAACCCAACCAGCCAGCGCTCGCTATTGAGCATGGCAAAGTCTTGGGTATTCACGGCTGAGGATTTGGGTTGTGATTGGGTAAGTTGCATTTTTCAGAAAAGCGAAGGTTGAATATTTAAATCAGCCTGCGCAACTATTCAACAACAATGGTTCCATACATGGCCTGATGCGCAGTGCCACAATATTGATTACAAATAATGCGGAACTCGCCGGGGCGATTAAATGGAATGGACTGACGGGCAATTTGACCCGGCACAATTTCGAGGTTAATGCTGTGATCTTCAACATACACCCCGTGCGTCACATCAAGGCTGGTGACATAAAACGTCACCCGCGAGCCTTTTGGAATGCGGACCACTGGCGGTGCGCCGGGGTTGCCACCATCCTTACCCACATCAAACGACCACATCTTAGCCAACATCACAACTTCATAGTTATTTTCGCTCAATTTTTTCACGCCCAAATTGGCAAATTTCGTATTGCTCAAATTGGCCGGATCAATACGCCCCTCAAAGGTGGGTAAACGAATGTCAAAAATCAAATAAGCCACCATCAGGGCGGCCATGAATGAACCGATCAGCCCGCCGACGGCGGTAAGCCATACTCTTTCGTATTTATCTAATGCCATGATTTATGCTCCCACGCCACGCACAATCACTGCGAGGTACCACATATAGCCCCAATACAGGGCAAAGCCGGTAAACATGAGCATGAGAAATGCAAATGTGCCACGCGGCACAAAATGCTCGCCCGAATCGAGGACATGCTCGCCCCATTCTTCGGGACCCGAATGTGTATTTTTGGGTTCTGCCATTTTTTTGTTCTCCATCCTAATGAGTAGGTGTCTATGAGTACGCTAAGTGCGCACATAGGTGCAAGCCTACATAAAAATAAGGATTCAATAAACCATCAAGTGGATAACAATACCTAGCCAACCGTCCAGCAATACCTAGCCAGTTGGCTAGGTATTGCGCCCTCAGCAACGTGTCAGGCAATCAACTTATAATGTCAGCCGCGATTTTTTAAACTGGACAAATTGAATGACACATTCGCTCGAACGTATACGAAATTTTTGCATCATTGCACATGTTGATCATGGCAAATCAACCTTGGCCGACCGGCTGATCGAGGCCACCGGCACGGTAACACGCCGCGAGATGCAAGAGCAATTGCTCGACTCGATGGATCTTGAACGCGAAAAAGGCGTGACGATCAAAGCCTCGGCGGTGCGTATGAATTACACCGCCAACGATGGGATTGAGTACGAGATTAACCTAATTGACACCCCCGGCCATGTTGACTTCACCTATGAAGTAAGCCGTGCCCTCAATGCCTGCGAAGGCGCGTTGTTGGTGGTGGATGCCTCGCAAGGGGTCGAGGCGCAAACGTTGGCAAACCTGTATTTGGCGCTCGAAGCCAACTTACACGTCATCCCCGTCATCAACAAGATTGACCTGCCTCATACCCGCCCCGATGAGGTGGCAAAAGAGGTCAGCAATTTGCTCGGCGACGACCCCGACCACATTTTGAAGATCTCGGCCAAAGCCGGTATCGGCATTCGAGATGTGCTGGAACGGGTGGTAAGTGATGTGCCATCGCCCAAAGGCAATACGGACGCGCCGCTACAAGCGCTCATTTTCGATTCGCACTACGATGCCTACAAAGGCGTGATCGCCTATGCGCGGCTGATCAACGGCATGGTGACGAACAAAACCAAGCTGCGCATGGCCGCCACCGGCGCGACCTTCGGCGCAATCGAAATTGGCGCCTTTAACCCACGCATGATGGTCACGCCCGATTTGAAAGCAGGCGAAGTCGGTTATATTGCTACCGGATTTAAGAGCGTGCGCGAGTGTCGCGTGGGCGACACGCTCATTGATGCGCTCAACCCGGTCGAGCCGCTGATGGGCTACAAACCCGCCAAGCCGATGGTGTTTGCGGGCATCTACCCAACCTATACCGACGATTACCCCTTGCTGCGCGACGCGCTCGAAAAACTGCAATTAAACGACGCCTCGCTCACGTTCTCGCCCGAAAGCTCGACCGCGCTTGGGTTCGGCTACCGTGTTGGCTTCTTGGGCATGTTCCACATGGAGATCATTCAAGAGCGGCTAGAACGCGAATATGATCTGGATGTGGTGGTGACCGCGCCCAGCGTCGAATATGAGGCAGTGATGTCGAACGGCGATGTGGTTAGACTTGACCGCCCATCAGACATGCCCGACCCGTCGAAGTTGGAAGAAATGCGCGAACCTTGGATGAAGATTCAGATTTTCACGCCCAAGGAACATATCGGCGCGATTATGGATTTGGTGATTAAGCGGCGCGGCGTCAGCGTGAATATGGAGTATCTCGATACCGAGCGCGTGGTGCTGAGCTATCAGTTGCCGCTGGCCGAGCTGATCGTGGATTTTTACGACAAACTCAAGAGCATTTCACGCGGCTACGCCTCGCTCGATTATCAATTTGACACTTACCGCACCGGTGAATTGGTCAAAATGGATATTCTCATCAATGGCGACCCGCTCGACTCGCTCGCCATGATCGTGCATCGTGATGCGGCCCAGCACAAGGGCGCATTGCTGACCAAGAAAATGAAAGACGTGATTCCGCGCCAGATGTTTGAAGTGCCGATTCAGGCCGCCATCGGCGCAAAGGTCATTGCGCGTGAGACCGTGCGGGCCATGCGCAAAGACGTGCTTGCCAAGGGTTATGGAGGCGACATCACACGTAAGCGCAAATTGTTGGAAAAGCAAAAAGAAGGCAAGAAGCGCATGAAGATGGTGGGCAGTGTCGAAATCCCACAAGAAGCCTTCATGGCGATGCTGAAACTTGAGGAATAAAGAAAGCCCGTCGAAATTCGACGGGCTTTTTGATTTAGGGCTTACGCGCATTAAAAATATTTCACCACAAAGAACACAAAGCGCACAAAGAAAAGAAAGGTTTACCAATGCAAATCTTCGAGTTCTTTGTGCGCTTTGTGGTGAAAATCAAACTTTCGCGTAAGTCCCGTGATTGTTTACGCCAACGAAATCAGCACAATCAACAACAGCGCAAACAGCGTTGGCGCAATGAAGGCGATACCGTAAATCGGCTTTTCGTAGCGCAGGTGCATAAAATACAGCGCAACCAACGCCGCCTTGACAAAGCTAAGCGCCAACAGCAACGGCATCGCAACCGCTGGCGCAACTTTAAAAATGGCCAACAAAATTTCGATGATGGTTGCAACCAACAAGATCACAAATACACGCTTAGGATCAACGTGCTTGTGCTCGGCGTGGGCGTGGGTGGTTTGAGTTGAAGATGACATGGTTTATTTAAAGTTAATCAGATAGACAATGGTAAAGATCACAATCCACACGAGGTCAACAAAGTGCCAAAACAACCCAAACATCTCAATGGTTGTGTAGTTCTTCGCGTTAAACACGCCAGCCTTAGCGCGATTCAAAATCGCCAGCGCCCAAATGACGCCCACCAACACGTGCAAACCGTGAAAACCAGTCAGGGTAAAGAATGGCGCCCCGAATGGATCATCGGCAAAGCCGTGTCCTTCGTGCACAATCAAATTGTTGTATTCGATGGCCTGCCCGCCCAAAAACACCACACCCAAGAACGCACTAATGGCGATATAAATTGACAGCTTTTTAACATCGCCGGCCTTAATGGCATCAATCCCAAGCACCACAGTCAAGCTGCTGAGCAGCAACACCAAGGTGTTGATGCTGACCAAATAAAACGTTGGACCTTCAAAATGCGGCCACTTTTCCGCGCCCCATTTCACCAACAACAAACCAGCGATCAAGCCCATAAATATGAGCAACTCGGAACTAAGAAACAACCAAATACCAAATTTGCGATTGCCTTCCGAAAGCGACAACTCACCGTGAACAGATTCATGCGAGTCGTTTTGCAAGGATGAGGGAGTATTCATAAATCAAGCGCCAATTGTATCAATTTTTATTTGCCTGCCTATGAGGATGTGCAGCCGTTACACGGAGGAATGTCATGAGGAGGTTGCAGGTTGCAGGTTGCAGGGGGCAGAGTGGCAGGTTGCAGGTTGCAGGTTGCAAAGTGGCAAGTGCTAAGTGCTAAGTTCTAAGTGCTTTCCCTTACTGATTTTCAGTATTCTTCCTACAACTTTGCCACCTGCCACTTTGCCACCTGCAACCTGCAACCTGCAACCTGCCACTCTGCAACTCCGCTAAAATGCGTAGCGATGGCAGACGCGATACGGGTATTACATTTCGCCGATTTACACATCGGGATGGAGAATTACGGGCAGATTGACCCATTGACGGGGGTGAACGAACGGGTATTGGATTTCATTCGCCGTCTCAAAGAGATTGTGGATTATGCGCTCGACAATGACGCCGATTTGGTGATTTTTGCCGGTGACGCCTTCAAAACCCGCGACCCCAACCCAACTTATTTGCGCGAATTTGGGCGGCAGATCATGCGGCTGTCACGCGCAGGGCTGCCGACGCTGGTGCTGGTGGGCAACCACGACATGCCGCTGATGGACAAACGCGCCACCAGCCTCGACGTTTTTCGCACGCTAGATGCTGTCTCTTATACACATCTGACGCC
>JAHBAL020000411.1 GCA_018500105.2 Anaerolineae bacterium | reverse complement strand
TAATTAATGTGCGCATACTCGCCGTCACGCGGCCCAACAATTCTGACGGGGTCACCATTTGGCGCATACTCATCACATTGATGCCCCACAAGGTGCTGCCAATGCCAAAAATAAACTCGGTGCTCATCATCAAGGTCATCACACTCCAAATCGAGCCAGTCAGCAATGGGAAGACAAGTTGTGACAAAGATGACATGATGATGCCGACCAACATGGTGGGGGCGACGCCAAGGCGCTTGACCAGCCGCACCGAAACGAGTGCGCCAATAATCGCCCCCGGGCCAGCCGCCGACATCACAATGCCAAATTGCACCGCATTCAAACCCAGCTCACGGGTAACAAATAGCACAAGAACGGCGTAAGCGATGCCGCCGCTCACATTGGCCAGTATGCCAAAAACCAACATGATGCGCAGCAATTTATGCCGCAACAAAAAGCGCAACCCAGCGATAATGTCATTTTTGACCTTTACCAAGGCTGATTGAGGTTGATCTAGCTTGGGAAGACGCTCAGCCGGCATCGGTTCGGCCCCAACCGGAAGCGGTTCGGGGGTGCGAATGAGACTAAAACACAGCGCAGAAATAGCGTAGCTGACAGCATCGAGCGCGATGGCAAATGGTGCAGTGATGATTTGCGTGAGCAAGCCAGCCAAACTTGGCCCAATCACCTGCGAAGCCGACTCGCTGAGTTGCAGTTTGGCGTTGCTGGCAGCAATGTGTTCGCGGGTGACCAAACTCGGCAAATAAGCCGGGTATGCCACCAGAAAAAAGACATTTAACGAGCCTTGAATGAGCGTAACCGCAAATAACAAAGGCATGGTGAGCCAACCCAACCACGCGGCGGCGGGGATCAGCATCAATAAGATGGCGCGTAAGCTGTCGCTCCAGATCAAAATGGGGCGGCGGCGGCGTTGATCAACCCACGCGCCGACAAACAAGCCTAGAAATAACATCGGCAACCAAGCCAACGCGCTCAGCCAGCCCATTTGGGTGGGGGTGGCGTTTAAGGTTTGTGCCGCAGCCAACGGCAAGGCAAATTGGGTAATGCTGCTGCCGAGTGAGCTGATAGTTTCACCGAACCAAAGCTTATTGAAATCGGAGGCAAACATTTTCTGGGGGGCGTTTTTTTCTAACACAAAACAAATATTAAACCGATATGTTTCTATTCAAACAGAGCGATATTAGCACACAGTGATGGTGAGTGATAGCGAACCAAATAGATCAGCGAATAAATCAAAAGGAATTTAACTCAATAGGAGAATAAACATGGGCAAAATTGTAGGCATTGACTTAGGAACAACCAACAGCGTAGTGGCGGTGATGGAAGGCGGCAGCGCAACCGTCATTCGCACCGCCGAGGGCGGCAATCTTGTGCCAAGCGTGGTGGCATTTAGCAAAACCGGCGAGCGGCTGGTGGGCGTGCCCGCCAAACGGCAAGCAGTGGTGAACCCAGAAAACACGGTCTTTTCGATCAAGCGTTTTATGGGCCGCAAATTTGACGAAGTGGAAGGCGAGCGCAAGCGTGTGCCCTACCCCATTATGGAAGGGCCAAGCAAAGATGCACGGGTGAAGATCGGCAATACCAACAAAATTTACACCCCGCAAGAAGTGAGCGCGATGGTGCTGGCAAAGCTGAAGGCCGACGCCGAATCGTATTTGGGTGAGCCGGTCACACAGGCCGTCATCACGGTTCCAGCGTATTTCAACGACAGCCAACGCCAAGCCACCAAAGACGCTGGGCAAATTGCCGGGCTTGAGGTGTTGCGCATCATCAACGAGCCAACCGCCGCCGCGCTGGCCTATGGGCTAGACAAGAAAAAGGACGAGACGATTTTGGTCTTCGACCTCGGTGGCGGCACGTTCGACGTGAGTGTGCTTGAGGTGGGCGACGGGGTGGTTGAGGTGAAATCAACCAACGGCGACACGCACTTGGGCGGCGACGATTGGGACAATGTGATTGTGGATTGGCTGATCGCCGAATTTAAGAAGGAGCAAGGCGTAGACTTGCGCACCGACCGCCAATCGCTCCAACGTTTGCGCGAGGCCGCCGAAAAGGCAAAGATCGAGCTAAGCACCTTGATGGAGACTGAAATCAACTTGCCTTACATCACTGCCGATGCCTCTGGGCCAAAGCATTTGGTGATCAAGTTGACTCGCGCCAAGTTTGAGGCCATGAGCGAAGGGCTGGTGCGGCGCTGCAAAGGCCCCGTTGAGCAAGCCCTGAAAGATTCGGGCATGAATGTGCGCGACTTGGCCGAAGTGGTTTTGGTGGGTGGCAGCACCCGTATGCCGATGGTGCAAAACTTGGTCAAGCAATTGACCGGCGGCAAAGAGCCAAACAAGAGCGTCAACCCGGATGAAGTCGTCGCCATTGGCGCGGCCATTCAAGGCGGCGTGTTGGGCGGCGATGTCAAAGACGTGTTGTTGCTCGATGTCACCCCACTCACACTCAGCATCGAGACGATGGGCGGCGTGGCGACAGCGATGATTACGCGCAACTCGACCATTCCGATCAAAAAGACCGAGACCTTCAGCACCGCCGAAGATATGCAACCCGCCGTAGATGTGAAGGTGTATCAAGGTGAGCGCCCGATGGCGGCTGATAACATGCTGCTCGGTCAATTCCGGCTCGAGGGCATTCCGCCTGCCCCGCGTGGCACGCCGCAAATTGAGGTGACGTTCGATATTGACGCCAACGGCATTTTGAGCGTGACCGCCAAAGACAAGGCAACACACAAAGAGCAACGCATCAGCATCACCGCCTCGACCAACTTGAACAAGAGTGACATTGATCGCATGGTGAAGGAAGGCGAGAAGAACGCCGCTGCCGATGCCAAGCGCAAGGAATTGGCCGATGCCCGCAACACCGGCGATCAAACGGCTTATCAGGCCGAGAAATCGCTGAAAGACTTGGGCGAAAAGGTGAGCAGCGCGGATCGCGGCGATGCCGAAAGCAAGATCAACGACGTGAAGGAAGCGGTGAAAGGTGACGATATCAATCGCATTAAGAAGGCCACCGAAGCCCTGCAAGCGGTGTTGATGAAGATCGGGCAAGCCAGCTACGGCGGCGAAGCTGGTGCGAATGGGGCCAGCCCGAATGGCAAACCCGGCGCAAAGGGCGCGGATGACGATGTGATCGAAGGCGAGAGCCGGTCGGTGTAACACCAACGGGTTAGTCACAAATTAATTAATTTCACCCACCGACGCAAAAATCAATGATTTTTGCGTCGGTGGGTGAAATTTTTTTAGGGGTTCAGTGCCACGATTTCAGCTAAAATAAAAAAAATCACAGATTAATACCAACCTCACGATCAAGAAGGAATTTTGATGTAGGGGCAAGGCATTTGCATTTCACACATCGTCAGCCCGTTAAAGCCAGCAAATGCCTTACCCCTACAACCTTGTCCACTTTGATTAAGCGATTGGTATAACAATAAGATGTGATAATAAACACCAGCAGCTAAGCTAAAAGGAGGCGTAATATGATGACTACAATTGAAGCGATATTTGATGGGCGAGTTTTCATGCCAGTTAAGCCATTTAAATTGCCTGCAAACACACGGGTCCAAATTGCCATTACAACCGATGAAGTCACAGCCACTTCATTTTTGGATATTACCGAAGCACTGGCATTGGATGGGCCACCTGACTGGTCCGCTCAATTAGATGACTATTTGTATGGAAGCAAGCAGATTAATGGACAGTGAAGTATTTTGGGATACTGCCTATGCAATAGCGCTCGCAAATGCAAAAGATCAATTTCATCATAAAGCGATTTCCCTCGCTCAACGCTTACGCAGCCAAAATACCAAGCTAATAACAACTCGCGCTGTATTATTAGAAATTGGGAATGCATTGTCGGGATATCGTTTTCGAGCAGCCGCAGTGAAGATGTTAGATGCCATCGAGTTGGATCCAACAATTGGTATTGTTTCATTAAACGATCATTTATACGCGGAAGCATTAAATTTGTATCGCACTCGGCCAGATAAAGAATGGGGGCTGATTGACTGCCTTTCTTTTGTTGTCATGCAAGAACGCAGGTTAACAAGTGCATTGACAACCGACATACATTTTCAACAGGCTGGCTTTCGCGTTTTATTGCGAGAATAATCTCGGCACCCCAACTTATAGTGGGTGACGTGTAAAAAGGGAGCCAAAAACTATGAGAAAGCTAGACCTCAAACAGCAAATTAAAGGGCTGTATAACCCGCCCACAAAACAAGTGGTGCGGGTGGATGTGCCAAGCATGAATTTCATCATGATTGACGGCAGCGGCAACCCAAACACCTCCGACGAGTATAAGGCGGCGATTGAGGCGCTGTATAGCGTGTCATATACGCTGAAATTTATGCTGAAGAAGGGCGAGGCCGCGCTCGACTATGGCGTGATGCCGCTCGAAGGGCTGTGGTGGGCCGACGATATGAGCGCCTTCATCAGCGGCGACAAAAGCCAGTGGCTGTGGACGATGATGATTATGCAGCACGATTTTGTAAGCCACGAAATGTTTGAACGCGCCCGCACCGAGGCAAAAAAGAAGAAGGGCACGCCCGCGCTCGACCTATTGCGCTTCGAGGCGTTTGCCGAGGGCAAGGCCGCCCAACTCATGCACATCGGCCCATTTTCAGCCGAAGGGCCAAACATCCAGCGTGTGCATGACTTTATCAGCGCAAGCGGGGCGCAACTACGCGGCAAACACCACGAAATCTACTTGAGTGACATCCGCAAAGCCGACCCCGCCAAATGGAAAACCGTCATTCGGCAGCCGATGACATAAAACCGTATTGTCAGCTTTTAAAGATATCAAAAACATTTTCGTTTTCCTATTTATCTTTTGGAGATGCGGTTGGCGGCAAACTAAATTTAACAAGATTATCATTGGCGAGACGTAATGTATTCAGCAATCCCGGAGGAAGCGTAGATGTTACTTGCCTCGTCACTTCCGAAGCCTGTATTGCAATAGGAGATACACTAAATAAATTACCCTCGCGTGATTTTAATGACGAAATCTTTTTTTCTAGTTCTGCTTTATCGCTTTCAGCGCCTTGCAATTTTTGAGCCAATGCATTAATCTCGTTTAATTTCAAATTGAACTCATTTTCACGATCTTTTTGGTATTGACGCAATTTCAACATAAAGCTAGCAATTTCATCTGCAGTTCCAGCAAGTCGATTTTGAATAGACGAGGCAAATCGAAGCATTTCATTTTGTAAGTCATAGGGGTATAAAACTTTATGATCAATCTCACTCCACGCTTCCTCAAAAATAGTCCTTACTTGCAATTCAACGATTACTTTTTCTCTGGATGGCTGGTATATTAACAAGTAATGCACTGAACGATATTTATATTTATGTGGTTTAATCTTACACCGTTTTTTCTTAAACAGCCCTTCATCGTCACCCACACGTATATAAGCTATTGGTTTCTCAGCTAAATTCCACTTTCCAATAATTTCATCATGAATATGATCCCAATCTTCCTTAAAAAGGTGTAAAGCTCTAACCCCTATCAAATCTGTAATTTGTTTTCTATAATTTTCAAAATTAATCTGACGCTTAGGGTTTTCTAAACACTTCCGCACTATTTTTTCAAGTAAATGCTCTGGATCTTTAACCCGAAACCTGACCGAATGGATATTTGCAAATTGCTGTAGACTTTGACTAACATAAGACGCCACAAGCAATAAGTTTTTCGTATTCAATTGATGATCATCCCATATTCTCATCAATTCATCCCATGTAACACCTATCTGCTCTAAACTATCTGCCGGAAACCTATATTTAGTTAAAAAGTCCTCTTTGGAAATTTTATTTTCGCTCATATATACACACATTTCTTCTTTAGGTAAGAAGTGTAATAAAGATAGACGTAGACGTGAACATTCATGTCTACGTCTACTTTTACCCCAACAAAACTAGCGACTCGCCCTACCCGCGCAACGCCTTCCACACCCGCTCAGGCGTAAACGGCAAATTGCGAATACGTGCGCCGGTGGCATGGCAAATGGCGTTCGCCACCGCAGGCGCGACGCCGTCCAGCGGAATTTCGGCGGCGGCTTTTGCGCCAAACGGCCCACTCGGTTCGTAGGTGGGAACCAAAATTGCCTCAATGCTCGGCACTTCGTCGGCTTGGAAAATGCGATAGTCACCAAACTTGGTGTTGATGACGCGGCCCGTCTCGTCGTAAGCCATTTCTTCGCTCACGGCATAGCCCAACGCCTGCGCCAAACCGCCTTCGATCTGCCCCATCGTCGTTTGCGGATTGATGGCCGTGCCGCAGTCCACCGCCATCACCAACTTCTTCACCGTCACTTCACCGGTCTGCGTGTCAACTTCAATATCGGCATATTGCGCCGCAAACGGCGGCGGCGATTCGAGCGACATGTGCGAGGCCGTCGCCATAATCTGCTGCTGATCGTTCATGTGTAGGCTGTCCAGCGCCACATCGGCCAAACTCACGCTCGCGCCATTGGGCGCAAGCACCCGCCGATCACGCAAAACAAATCCCTGAACTGGAGCATTATCATCCAATTTTCCATTTTCCATTTTCCATTCTACATTTAGCATCTTCGCGGCACGGTCAAAAATTTGATTGCGCACTCGCTCGGCGGCCTTCTTCACCGCACCGCCCGAAATAAAGGTGGTAGACGACGCATACGCGCCGGTATCGAAAGGCGTGAAATCGGTGTCGGATGAGTAAATCACAATATCGTTGAGCGGGCAACCGAGTGTCTCGGCGGCAATTTGCGCCAGCACCGTATCGCTGCCCGTGCCGAGGTCAGTCGCGCCGACCAACACATTGAAACTGCCGTCGTCGTTCATCTTCACGCTGGCCGCGCCCATGTCCAGCCCAGCGATAGCCGTGCCGTGCATACACACCGCCATCCCCAAACCGCGCCGAACGTGCGGACGCGCCGGATCGTGCGTCCAATTTTGGTTGAGTTTGCGGTCCCAGCCAATCGCCGCCGCGCCTTGCTCGATACATTGCACCAAACCCGTGCTCTTGATAATTTGTAATGAGCCTTCATGCTCGCCTTCACCCACCGCGCCCGTGATCGGCACAGGGTCGCCGACGCGCAAGGCATTCTTCAGCCGAAATTCGACTTCGTCCCAACCCATCGCCGCCGCGATCTCATCCATCATACATTCCAGCGCAAATTCGGATTGCGGCGCACCATAACCGCGAAACGCGCCGGGCGTGGGGATATTGGTATAGGCGATCTTGCCGATAAAGCGCAAATCATGACAGCGATAGGTCGCCAAACCACGCATCCCCGCCACGCTACACACCGTCAGGCCATGCGTGCCATACGCGCCCGTGTTCGAGACAATATGCAAATCGAGTGCCTTGAGCGTGCCGTCATTCATCACACCCGCCTTAAACGACACCGTCATCGGGTGGCGCGAGCGCGAGCTGGTAAATTCGAGTTCACGCGTAAATTCAAAACGCACCGGTCGGCCTGTGGCGAGCGTGAGATGGGCGCACAAGTCTTCGATCAGCATTTCTTGCTTGCCGCCAAAGCCGCCGCCGATACGCGGCTTGACCACGCGAATTTTCTTGACCGGCAAACCGAGCAAGGGCGCAACCATGCGCCGCACATGAAACGGCACTTGGGTGGCGGTGCGAATGACCAAGCGATCATCCTCATCCCACCATGTAACCACGATATGCGGCTCGATGCTGGCCTGTTGCACCTGGTGCACGTTGTAGGTGCGCTCGAAAACATGGTCAGAGGCGGCCAACGCGCCTTCGACATCGCCCACTTTGGCGTGCAATTCAACCGCCACATTGTGTTTGGCATCATGAATCTTAATCGCATCTGGCTCATCATGAATCATCACCGCGCCCTCACGCATGGCCTCATGCGGGTCAAACACGGCGGGCAAAATATCATATTCGACCTCGATCAGTTTGAGCGCCTCGCGGGCGATTTCGGGCGTTTCAGCCGCCACCACCGCCACCCGGTCACCGACATGTCGCACCTTGCTGTCGAGCGACACTTGGTCCCACGGCGGGGGGGTGGGGTAACTTTGCCCGCCGCTGGCATAAATGACACGCTTAACATCCTTGTAGCACAGCACGGCATGAACGCCCTTGAGCGCCTTGGCCTTGCTGGTGTCTATGGCTTTGATGCGGGCATGGGCATGCGGGCTGGTCAGCATGGCGGCGTGCAACAAGCCGGGCAAATTGACATCGTCGGCAAACACCGGTTTGCCCTTCGCCAACTTCACCGCGTCCACCTTCATTTCTGGGCGGCCCACCACGTCGGTGGCAATTTGGGTATCGGTCTGGGTCGCGGGTTTGGTCTTGGTTTGGGTCTTGGTCAGGGCATTATGATCACCGTCATCGCCCAAATGATCGTTGGGATCAGAATCTGCCGATTTACGCAACGGGCCAAACACCGACTCGAACGACGAGCCGCCTTCACGCGGGTCAATCGGCGCAACTGCCTCGCCACGCGCCTTGGCAGCAGCGCGTAGCATGGCCTCAACTGGCTTAACATAACCCGTGCAGCGGCACAAAACGCCACTCAATGCAGCACGACATTCGGTTTCGCTGGGGTTGGCGGTTTTGTCAAGCAATTGCTTGGTCGCCAGCACCATCGCGGGGGTGCAATAACCACATTGAATTGCGCCGGTTTCGGCGAAACATTGTTGAATCGGGTGCAATGGCTTGGCTGGCCCTTCATCGAGCGATTCGACCGTGACAATATGTTTGCCTTCGGCCTGCGCCGCCAACATAATGCAGGTTGGCATCAATTTGCCATCCACCAACACGCTACACGCGCCACATTCGCCGGTTTCGCAGCCATGTTTCACGCTCCACATGCCACTGCGCCGCAACGCCGTCATCAGGCGTTCATCGGCTTCGCAAATAAGTTCTTTGGGTTGTCCATTGAGGATTAGATTGACTCGCATGGGGTCAATTATGCCGCAATATATCATGCAAAATAAACACAATTGCAGCGATGCCCAATGTCAAAATCAGCATTTTGAAACCCGCCGAGGGCACAATCACAAACACAAAGGCCAGCAAGCTGACAAAAAATAACGCACCGCCCATCATCGTCAGCAACAGCAAGCGCCATTGCGGGTCGCGCCATGCCGCCCCCGACCGCACAGCCGCTTTCAGGTCGCTAGGGCTGGCGCTCATGCTCACCGTTTGGCTGACGGCACTGCCCGTGAAATATCGCCGGTTGAGTGTTTCTTCGCGAGTGAGTGGCTCCTTCACTTCTTCTGCAGTCATGCGCCGCCCATGACGCAACAACGCGACCACACCCGCCCCCACAAACCACACCGTGCTGATGATCAGGGCGGCCAGCGTTATGCCAAAATAAGGCGCGGCATTGCGGGTCAGTTGTGTGTTTAGGCGTTGCATTGGGGCAAACATTTCACCAAAAATAAACGCCCCCACCCCAAAAGCAGCAATGATCAAGTTCGGCAGGTTGGCTTTTAAGTCTTTCATGGGTTGAAATATTATATCGAATTGCAAGGCACAAGGAGGAATCGTTGCGTAAACTTAATCATCGTGCTGATTTTCCGCATAGCCCCCTCGCAGTTTACCCTGAGCTTGTCGAAGGGATTCGGGGTGACGTGGCAATTTATGCAACTTGATTTATTCCAGCTTGATCAAGCGGTCGGCAAGGCTGTTCAAAAGTCAGCCGCATTCTAAACCGTCATCTCCGCGAACGCGGAGATCCATAACTTGGTCGGCTCAAAACATAGCAATTTCATCAAATGATGCC
>JAHBAL020000445.1 GCA_018500105.2 Anaerolineae bacterium | reverse complement strand
CCGACCAACACACCCACCCGTGTGCCCGGCAGCAGCGCCAGCGCAACGCCCAACAGCACCGCCACCAGCGAACCCGGCATCACGCGCACCCCGATGCCGACCCCAATCGCCACTCAGCCGCCGTCGCCCAACGCCAAGGTAGATGTCAGCTTGTCGGTCGAGCGGCTGGCAAATACGGATGTCGTTGTCGGGCGGCAAATGGCCTACGCCGTCAAGGTGACCAATTTGGGCAGCGGCCCGGCCTCGGCCATCACGCTTGTCAATGCCTTGCCCAGCAATGCCAAATTTAAAGACGCGCAACCCGGCCCCGGGTTTGAATGTTTGGGGATGCCGAGCAGCAGCACGGGTGGCACGCTCGTGTGCGATATTCCCGCTGGGCTGCCGCCGGGCGCGTCCAGCATTGTCAATGTGGTGATTGTGCCCGCTTCCGCTGGCAAGTTGCATCACAGCTTGAATATTGTCACACTCAGCCAAGAGTCGAATGTGTCGAACAACGCAATTGACTTCGACCTGACCGCGCTTGAGGCGCAATATTTGTATTTTCCGCTCATTCGCCACTAATATCAATTTGCGATATCAGGCTATATATTCATCTCAAAGCAAAGAAGCCAGTGAGTTAATGATATCGCTCGCAAAAGCACAAAAGCGCAAAGAGAAAAGATTTTTTGCGTTTTTGCGCTTTTGCGAGCGATATGATGTGTTTTGGGATTAGCGAATTGTTAATTCACATAAACCGCCCGAAAATGGTGCGCGGGGATGTCGTAACGCCATTCGTCGTGCTGTGCCAACAACGCACCCATATAGCCGATCTCATCAGACGATTTTGCCGCCGAGCCGCAGCCGCCTGTGCAAACATAGATGCCCGCCGCGATACGATCAACATACGGGTATTCGTGCGCCGTATAGGTATTGACACACGGTTTTGAACCCCACGATTTTACGTTCAGGTCAGGCAAAGCCGACAGGAGCACCTCGCGCAAAGCCGCAATTTCGTCGGCGTGACCGGGGCTGTGGAACCAGTCGAGGAAAGCCTGTGGCGTGCTCATGGTTGGCGGGGTAAAGGGCGAGCCACCGATTTTGAAGCAAACTTTGCCATCGGGGTATTTGACCGGCGGCGTGCTATAAAATGATTTGAGCGTGGGGTGGCCTTGCAACCGCCAAATGAGCGAGGGGCAATTGGCAAGTCGTTGCTGCTCGGCTGCGTCCAATTCGGCCAGCACCACCGAATGTTGTTTGATTACAAACTGAAGCGAACGCCCCAAGCTGGGTTGCAACAAAAAGTTGGTATAGCCATCCATGCTCAACACAACGCGCTTGGCCTCGACAATTTTGCCAGTGCGCGTGCGCAGTTTAAACGGGCCAGTGCCTTCAATCGCCTGCACCTCGTCATAAATCATTGCGCCACCCCGCAAAAATGCGCCCACTTGCTGCGCCGCCACCAATTTGCGCGGATCAACATACCCTGCCCCGCCCACCTCATATAGTCCTTCGGCAGCAGGCGCAAAATTCAAATAGGGAAAACGGGTGCGTAATTCTGCTTGATTCAAATGCACAAACTGAGCCGACAATTCACGCCCATTTTGCGCAGTGATATAAAAATTGTCACCGGCTTCGGTGGGGTCGGGGCTAACCCGCAAATGCCCAACCGCGCCATGAAAACTAACCCCGCTATATCGCTCGAGGTCATGATATCGCGCCATTGAGCGTTGCGCCAATTGTCCCCAAATGAGATCGGGATCGGTAATGCGCGTAATACGGGCTTGGTCAAAATGGCTGGCGAAGGCGCCTTGATGGATCGCCCATTTGGTCGGCTCGTCGGGGCCAACGCCAATGGCTCGCACACCAGCATTGCTGAGATGTCGCAGCACGGCTGAGCCGATCATGCCAATACCGACGACAGCAACGTCATAAATCATGTTTTAACCTCTTAAATTACTTTGCGCTGTGCCCAAACGCACTTCTTCAAGCGCATCCAGTTGATCTTGCAAATCGCGCACTTGGTCATCTACCTCGCTGGCCAGATGGCTATAGTCGGCGATTTGGTTGGTGGATTGCCCCGCCAGTGTTTGCGAATAGATTGTGCCCAACGAAGCAATGGTCAATTCGAGTTGTGTTTCGGCATGGCGGGTGGTATTTTCCAGCTTTTGCAATGCCTCAAGCTGACTGCGCCGTGCCGACAACGTGCGCTCGATCTGACCACGAATACGCGCGTCTTTCTCTTGTGCCAATTGCGCCTCTAGTTTGCGAATGGCGTCTGGCACAGCGCGACTATCTTGTTTAATGAGTGGGTTGCGGCGCAAAACGCTCACCCGCTCCGACATCATCTCAACCTGCTTGGTCCAGCCAGCAAACTGGCTGGCGAGTTCGCTCATCCGTGCGCCATACATGGTTTTGCTGTTAGCGGCTTTGGCGATACGCGCAATTTCTTGCTGATACGCCCGCGCTTGCTGCACATGCTCATTTAGGCTTGGGTCAATATTGACAGCGGGCATTTGATTGCTTTGCGGCATTTGCATGGTCTGCATTTGTGGGGCTTGCGCCGCATCACGCTGCCGAATTTTGCCCTTATCATCATCCCCCAACATAATTTGGCTAAACATAATAAATTCGGGGATGCCCATCGCCAAAATCGGAAAAAACGACCAAGGATAAGAACTGGTCAAAACATTTAGTCCCAACAAAAAGCCTTGCACCGCAATTAGCGGCGATGCTTGGCGTAAAAATCTGCGTAATTTATCGGACATAATCAATCGGGATAATATCACATTCGCGCCGCCGTCGCCCCTTTTTAGACGGTCTTGATGGTCTTAATTGAAGCAAAAATGCAATTTTGCAGAAAAATGCAATGCAACCTACGACACCTTATTGTTACGTTATTGGCAAGAAAAAGTTGCACACTGGTTTACACAAGCAAACCCAATTACGCATACAATACACAGCATGATTACAAACGACAATTTGACATGGAATTACAACCGTAATATGACGATTTATGCCAAAGTCTATTTGGCAAACCTCACCCATACCCAATCGCTGGTGCAACCGCCAATCGAAGGCAATTGTGTCAATTGGATTTTGGGTCACATTGTCGCCTATCGCAATTACGCCCTAAAAATGTGTCAGCTCGCCCCGGCAGTATCGGATGCCATTGAACAACGCTACGCCAAAGAATCGGCCCCTGTGCTGGCGGATGGGTCGGATGCAGCACAATTTGAGGACTTGCGCCAAGCTTATTACGACGGGCACGAGCGACTGATGGCTTATGTTGCCACCATGAGCGCCGAACAAGCCGCCGAAATCTTAAGCGTGGCTGGTTTCACCCAAGCCCGCGCCGAAATTCTCACCACCTTCCTGCGCCACGAATCATATCACCTAGGCCAACTCGAATGGCTGCACGTGTGGGCGAGGCAGTCATAAAGTTGCAGGTTGCAGGTTGCAGGTTGCAGGTAGTCGTGCCACCTGCAACCTGCAACCTGCAACCTACAAGGTAACAATTATGAGAAGAATTACAACCAATTGGTATTCTGAACGTTTGATGGCGAATATGCCATTGGCAACATGGGGGCACGCGGGTGTGCCATTGTTGATGCTGCCCACTGCCGCCGCCGATTATCTTGAATATGAGCGGTTTTTGATGATTGACTATATGCGCGGCTGGATTGACGCTGGGCGCGTGCGTGTTTACTCGGTTAATAGCGTTAATCAGCGCTCATTGCTCAATAGCAATACGCCGCCCGACGCCAGAATCGAGCTAATCAAACGCTATAACAGCTATTTAATCGAAGAAGTGCTGCCGCTCATCCGCCAAGACACTGGCGACCCGAACCCGCTGCCGATGGTGATGGGCATTAGCCTTGGTGCGTATTTGGCGGCCAATTTATTCTTTAAGCATTCCGATGTCTTTGGCGGGGCATTGCTGTATAGTGGCACGTATGATATTCGCAATTATTTAGACGGTTATTACACTGACGATGTGTATTTCAATAATCCGCTCGATTATTTGTCGAATATGAATGACGAATATCATCTATCGCACTTGCGCCAACGCAAAATCGTTTTGTTTACCGGCCAAGGGGACTATGAAGCACCCGACCGCACCCGTGCTTTGTCGAATGTATTAAATGCCAAGGGCGTTAACCATTGGCTAGACGTGTGGGGCCACGATGTCAACCACGACTGGCCTTGGTGGCGCAAAGCCATTGTGCACCACTTTAATACGTTGTTTGGCGGGCTGTAACCAAATCACTTCCACCGAAATAATCATTTCGGCGATCCGCAATTTACGAACTGATGTTGCGCAAGGATTAGATTTTTTTACCACAAAGTGCACAAAGAATTCAAAGGGTTGTCGCCGAAAGCCTTCTTTTCTTTGTGTCCTTTGTGCACTTTGTGGCGAAATATTTATCTTGTGCGTAATGTGAGTTACTAATTTATACCTCGCGCACGCGCCGCAATAACAACGCCACAAGGCCGAGCAAGGCCAATTCGGCGGCAAAAAAATAGGTGTAACGGCTCAATACCCCTCCGCGCAAAAGGTCGAGAATTGCGCCCCAGATCATGGGCGTAAAACCTGCCGACACGTTGATGAACACCGAATACATGGCAAAATATTGCGGCCCGCCGGCGCGGTCACCAAATGTATTCATTTGCAGGCGGGTGGATGGCGCTTCGAAGACTGAAATAAAAAAACCATTGGCAATGAGCATGAGCGGAACCAACACCGCGCCAAAAGTGATGATTTTGAACGCCATCAATAGCCACAGCACATAATACGCGCCCCAGCACAACAAAATGGCCCGCATAAACGGCTTGCTGCCGGTTTGGTCTAGGCGCGGGCGAATGTAAAACAAGCCAAGCATTGAAGCAATGGACGCGCCAGCCGATAACAACACCAGCGTGCCGTCTTGCAAGCCAATTTCTTCACGCGCAAACACAATCGAAAACGTATTGCTGGCTGCCAAAACAAACTGCATTAACACGCCGAACACGGCAAAACGCTGAAAATCGCCATCACGGACAAGGTCGCGCCAGCGCAACACCTCAAGCGCCGCAGCATTGGCAGCGGTGACGGGGGCTTCATTGCCTGCGCCAGTTAGGTCGGGCACAAGGCGCAGAAAGTGCAAGCTGATGGCCCCAGTGATAAAACTAAGCGCGAACAAAATGGCATAGGCGATGAGCGAATGCTGACCATTGGCATCATTACGCGCCAAAATGAAGCCAGACAAACCCAATGCGCTGACGCTGGCGATGGCGCTGTATAACCGCTCGCGGCTGAGATAATCGCCACGCAACGAACGCGGCACAAGCGCCGTCATGAGCGGCAACCATGTGCCCGCGCCAAACCCGCGCACAAAGTTGAAGGTGATCATACATGCCACCAACAGGCCCACCGCCCAATCTCGGCTGATCCATTGCGCCAAAATTGGGATCTGTCTCTTATACACATCT
>JAHBAL020000336.1 GCA_018500105.2 Anaerolineae bacterium | reverse complement strand
AGATGTGTATAAGAGACAGGAATACAAACGCACAATCGGTCTGCCATTTTTGGCGATACCCGCTTCTTGAAATCCGGCTTTTTCAAAAGTTGAAGGAGAACCCATAAAACGATAACTTTTGTCTGGCGCGACGGGATAGCCTTCAACAATCATTGCCCCTCGTGAAAATGCATATTGTGTCGCCGCCTGTAATAACTGAACGGATACATGCTGTTTGCGCAGCTTTGGGGCTATAAAAAAACAGACAACTGACCATACAGGCGAATTATCAATGCGTTTAAGTGTGGTGGAAGCTTCTAAGAGGGGATAAGCCTCACGAGGCGCAATTGAACACCACGCGACTACTTCATCTTGCTGATAAGCGATGACGCCAATTGGTATGTTGTCTTGAACAAGCGATTGAAGTTTATTTCGGCGCTCTTTTGCATCTGCCTTTTGAAATTCCGAGCTTTTTAAGCGCCAACGCATACACCAACAATAATTTGGATTTCCATGTTGCGCAAAAAAAGCGACAAGGTCGGGGAACGTATCTTCTGATACTGGCTTAAAGCTCAAGTTCGGCATCATCACGTTGAGTTTGTTTGGTTCAAATGATCTGATATCTGGCTAATTTGCCTATTGACCCTCAGGTGGTTGCCACAACTCAACCTTGTTGCCCTCTGGATCAATGACCCAAGCAAACTTGCCATACTCAGAGTCGTCAATCTTGTCGAGCACGTTGCACCCTTCTTCTTTTAGGGCCTTGACCAAAGCGTGTAGGTCTTCTACGCGATAGTTGATCATAAATGATGCCGTGCTTGGGGCAAATTGATCACCTTCTTGTGGTCCGATAGACCAGATCGTGGTTCCGGCAAACGGCTTGCCTTCGCCGTCGGCCCACGTAAAGGCTGTGCCACCCCAAACTTGGACATCAATGCCCAAATGTCGCTTATACCAAGCTTGTAAGGCTGGGGCATCTTTGGCCTTAAAGAAGATGCCGCCGATGCCAGTAACTCGTTTCATATGACCTCCGAGGAATAAGTTGAAACAGAATTGTTGATTTTGCTTGCGCAGCGTATTCTGTTTTAGGCTGACCATTCATGTCAAGCACTAAATATTAGAACATTTGTTTTGTTTTGTCAAGAGGGTTGGTGCGAGAAAGCACCCAAAGCGTATCAACTTCAACAAAACCCAAGTGCCGCGCCAGCGCCTGCGATGCCAAATTGCTCTCCAATGCGCCCCATACAGCAGTTTTGCCGCGCTTCATCATCACCTGCATGAGCGAAATGGCGGCAGCGCTCGCGTAACCTTTACGCCGATGGCTTTCGAGGGTGTCAATGGACACATCACACAGGGTTTCCGTCTCCGAGGCGACATAGGCAAAGGCGACCGGCAGATTCCCATCGAATGCAGCGACGATGATCGCCCCATCCTGTGCTACGTCTGATAACTCATCGAGCGTGTCAGACGGCAAATGCTGTAGCGATGCAATTTCGGCGCGACCAAGCTGGCGGCACATATGCGGTGACAGCGGCGGTAATTGCGCTGGTGCTGAGAAGATTGTCGCGGCCTCTGCCTGATAATGGCGCAGCACGCTGCGCACATGGGCTATGTTTTCTGCGAAGGCAAGAATCTCTGCTGCGTAATTGGCGGCCCGCATAATCGTTTCTGCGTCGGGTTGTCCGACGACAGATCCCAGATCATCGTCTTCACTCCAGATGACAAAACCGTTTCGCGCTGCATCTTCAGCCACCACTGACCCCTCGAATGAAAGGAGGTCGCGTGTTTCGACCCAGAGCGGTAAGTCGGGCAGCAGCGAGAGGTAGCGCTGCTTTAAATGCGCCATCGCTTGAGCGCGTCTGCCACCCAAAAGCGGCTTGCTTGGCTTTATGTTTTCTTTTGTCATTAGCTTCACGTTATAAAGTAAACGGGCCATTTTCAAGCCCGTGCTGAACCAGCTTAAACGATAATATTCTCCTGATACCAGCGTTTGAGCGTATTGAGGTGTTGTTTTGCCCAGCTTGACCAAATGGCCCGCACATATGCCTCGCCCATGCTGGCACGGGCTTCTGGCGTTGGCATTGCCACCACCTCAGCCAAAGTGGGGCAGCCTGCAAAATTGGGTGGTGTCAGCCAATGAAAGCGATCAGGGATGCGCTTTCGCTCTGGTCGGGTGGCCCGTTGACGTATCCACAGCGCCTTTTCGGGCGCTAATCCTGCGTGTAGCACACCATATAAGACGAGCAAATGAACAGCGACGGATTGGATAGCTTGGGGCGATGGCACGCCATGATGTTGGGCTATATATGCGTCGAAGATGAGCACGTTTGTCGCCCTTGACGCGAATGCTGGCTCACCTGCCATGAAATTGGCAAATAGCGCCCAACAACTTGCAGACGCGCCGACATAGCTGTGAACTGCTCCCCCGCTGTCAATCACGGGTAGTTCGATACCACAATCGGGGCAATGTTCGGTGCGCATTTGGTCAATAAACGTGCGGCTGAGTGCGCCGTTACACCAACACACCCATTTCAAACAAGGCTAGCCGCACAACGCGGTTTGTATCAAGCATGACCTGTTCATAATGTTCAGGCCGGCAACTGGGTCGTGCCGCCAGTATCATGCCCGTTTCTTCCAATTTAACGATATCCACCATGATTTCGGGTAGCGACAACACATTGGCGATATGTGAAATGCGGGTTTTTAGTTGCGAACAGGTCATGAGTGGATCGTGCTTGTATCCAATTTTGACTTGCACGTCCACTCGCCGGTAGGGCATGGTGTTGTAGTTTTGAATGGTTTCGCCAAAAACCTTGTTATTTGGCACGATGGTGAGTACATTGTCGGCGGTGGCGATGGTGGTGCCAAAAAAACCGATTTCTTTGACCGTGCCCGTATAACCACCGATGGTGACCGAATCGCCCAATTTGAACGGACGAATGAGCAGCAAGAACACGCCTGCGGCAAAATGCGAGAGCAACCCCGCCCATGCTACACCAATGGCGACACCGGCGGCGGCAAACAACGCTGCAAATGAGGTGGTCTCGATGCCAAATAGCCCCAATATGGCGACCATGAGCAGCAAGGTCAAAATCACCTCGATAGACGAGGCGATGTAGGCCACCATTGTTGTGTCAAGGTGGCGCACCCTCAGACCACGCCGAGATATCCGCACGATGAGTCTGATCACCCAGCGCCCGATCAACCATAATAAGATGGCGCCCAGAATGCGTGCGCCAAAATACAGCAACATTTGTAACGCACTGTCGCGTAGGTTGCCTAAATTGCCCAAGCCGAAACTATCAATATTCATGCCAACGCAGTTTTAAATAATCTAAAAACCTCGGAGGTTATTAAGACCTTCGAGGTTTTAGATTGTAGATTGAAGATAAAAACTTAGTCGCTGGGCTTGCTGAACCATGAAAGACACGAAGCACACTAAAATAAAAATCTCTTTCGTGTGTTTTGTGCTTTTTGTGGTTAAAATGCCCCGACCGGCTTGTCAGCCTAAGCTCTTACGATTGAAGTTTAAATGTTTAAAATTTTATTCCACCTTGACGTCAGGCGCAACTTCGGCGAAACGCTTGCGGAAATCAGCCACACTGAGTGCGCCGGGGAAAAGTCTGCCGTTGATGACAAAGGATGGCGTGCTTTGCACTTTGTTGTCGCGGGCGGCGGTTAGGCCAGCCAACACGGTTTGCTCATGCTTGCCCGAATCGAGACAAGTGTCGAATTGGGTCTTGTCTAACCCGACTTTGGCGGCAATATCTTTTAGGCGGGCTTTGCTAAAGCCACCGCGATTTTCGCCAGCTTGGTTCTCGAAGATCGAGTTGTGCATTTGCCAAAATTTGCCCTGTTCGAGCGCACACAGCGCGGCTTGGGCCGGATCGCGCGATTCACGCCCGCCAGCGGTGTTGGTTTCTAGGAATGGGAAAAACTTAATTTCGTAGCGCACTTTGTTGGTTTTGGCAAATGCCTCGATTACGCTCGCCTCAAAGTTTTTGTTGTAATTGCCGCAGGCTGGGCATTGATAGTCAATAAATTCTTGGATCTTGATGGGTGCATCAGCCGGACCCCATGCTGGGAAGGATGGGTCAGGGTTGGGTGGGGGTGGTTTGACTGAAGCGACGACTGGGATGTTATTTCCGCTTGTTCCCGTTTGGGTAAGATTCCCCGCGATAATGGCTGCTCCGACAATGACAATGGCCAGTAGGGCGATCACGCCCATGATCATCAGGTTGCGCTTGCGGTCTTGTGCATGGCGCTGTTGTTGTAACTCTCGACGTTTTGACATATTTGTTTTCCGTTTTTAAAATGGTTTAAGCTATTTTAATGGGGATGATGTGAATGTGATGAGAAGTGCAGGCGACGTCGTGTATGAAGGATGTTGCCTCTAAGAAAACTTGACAATTTGCCATTTGGCGAAGGATTTTTTTGACAAAAAACGATCAATATTCAGATAAATAAATTAGAATTGGATAAGGTTGTTCTGAGTCGCAGTATTGGTATTTTCATAAGTCGTAAAACAATACTACATCAAACAACGTGTATCTGCAAGATTAGAATAGCAGAATAGAATAGCTGGGGAGAAGATATGAAAATGAACTTCAAAAAATTCATCATGGCATTTGGGCTAGGCATTGTCAGCGCTGGCCTAATTGTCGGCTTGTTTTTGCTGCAATCGCTCTCGATTGCGCAATCGGTGCAAACTGCGCCTGAAGGGCCAGACAAGGCGATCGCGATCAACAAAGCCAACGTGCCTTTGGCGCTGACGGTAGATAAAAAAATTGGCACAAATGCCTCGTGTTCGCCTGCCCTCAGCAGCGCGGTGGTGGGCGGCACCCAAGTTTATTATTGTTACACCATCACCAATCCGGGCGGGCCAAGCACCTATATCAGCATGACGTTGTTTGATAGCGAATTGGGCCAATTGACGACGAATTCAACCACATTTGGCGTAGGTGCAAGCCGAATTTATACTGTGGGGCCGATCACCACTGTGGCAAATGCAGCACCGGCGGCGCAAGTGATTTCGGTTACCAATGCGACCGTCGCTGCATTGCGGAACGATAACGCAACAGTAGATTATGCAACCTCTGGCAATGTGACGCTTACGGTTGATCCGATAAATGTGTCGGTTTCATTAAAGAAAACCGTTGGCACTGTTGGCAATAATACGTGTGCCAGCGACACAACCATCAGCATTGTGCAAGGCACAGCGGTTTATTATTGTTATTCGTTAAAAAATACGGGCAATGTCTCTATTCGCACCATCTCACTCACGGATGATAAAACATCGCCTAGTGTGTTGAATACAACCGTTTACACCTTAGCCCCCAATGCCAGCCAAACCTTTGTGTCACCCGCCCAAAACTTGGGGATCACAACGACAAATATCGCCACTTGGTCGGTGCAATCCTTGATCACATCGCCGCTTGCATTAACCGGCAATGCCACTGCAACTGCGACCGTGAATTGGCGGCCCCTCATTGCCTCCATCATTTTGACCAAGACCGTTGGCACAAGCCCATCACCCGCCTGCGCGTCAACCAGCACGCTTACGGTTGCGCCGGGCACGACTGTTTACTATTGTTATACGATCCGAAATACAGGTGATGTCACGGTGACGTCGGTTTCGGTGGTGGATGACAAGATCAGCGGGCCAATTGTGGTGCCGGTTGGTTCATTAGCGCCAAATGCCACACAAAATATCAATGGCGTGGCCGCAACCCTCAATGTCACCACGACGAATACGGCAACATGGACCGTGCAAGTGCCATCAGGTTTGTTGGTAGGGACGCAAACGAGAGGCGTGGCAACTGCAACTGTAAATGTGGCCCCACCCACACCAAATCTAGATATTCTCAAGTTTGTTAGCCTCAGTCCCGATTGCAGCAATCCGCAAGACCCAATATCGGTCGGGCCGGGCGTCAACACATATTATTGTTACACTTTGACAAATACGGGTGGGTTTACGCTCACGACGACGTCCATTAACGATTCAGATATCGGTGTGCTGACTTCGACAATGTCGGTGTTTCCGGTGGGCGCAAGCACCACCTTTACTCGAGGCCCAGTTGCCAAAACAGTGGTGGGGGCCAATACCAGCACTGTTACTTGGGTAGCGAATTATTTTAACAGTGGCATTAGCACACTAATCAGTGACGATGATAGCGTCACCATTAATGTAATGGCCGCAACCGCCTCAATGGTTGTTACCAAAACTGTTGGTCTGGCATCGGGCGGGTGTGGCGTGTCTAATTTGTTGGTTGCGGCGCTTAATTCTTCGGTGCGCTATTGCTATACCGTGCTTAATACTGGGAATACGGCCTTGAGTGGCTTTACTGCTAACGATGGTCATGTCGGGTTGATTACACCTAGCTTAACGCTCGCCCCGGGCGCGAGCGGCGTGTTCTTTAGCGGCGCGTTTGCTGCCACCCCAGCTGGCACAACCACAAGCCCTGTGACGATTGCGGCCAATTCAAGTGGCGGCGGTTCGTTGAATGCCAGTTCAACCGCCACCTTGACCGTGACTTTGGCTGACCCAACCATCAAGTTATCGGTCGGGGTGAGCATGGCAGCGGTTTGCACTACCTCAGACACCATCTACGTGCCATCCGGCACATCCGTATATTACTGCTTTACGGTGCAAAACACCAGCTCGGCTCCGCATACCCTCACCAATCATTCGCTCACCACCGAGCGATTTGGGACGGTCTTTACCAATACGAGCTTCAATCTCGCGCCGGGCGCCGTATATACCTATCTGCATCCCACCGCTTTTGTGGTGAATCAAAATAACCGCACGAATAACTCAACTTGGACAGCGACGGTGCAAGGCTTGGCGGGGGTGAGCGCCAGCGCGTCCGAAAATGCGACTGCTTGTTTGGCGTCGGTGATTGGCAACTTCCCATGTCATCTAACCCCGACCGCCGTGCCAAGCGGCCCCGCAACCGCCACACCCACGCCTACACCCGTCATTGACCTTGTGGCAAGTATCAATACGGCGAATAGTTTGGTTGTAAACCAAGCCATGACGATCAATTTGAAAATTCACAATGTTGGCACGACGGCTGCCGGTGTGGCAACGCTCGATGCGACTTTGCCCGCGAATGCCAGATTCCAGTCGGTCGCGACAGATGGAACCTCTTGTTCGGTTATTCCTGCGGTAAACAGCACAGGCGGCAAGTTGACTTGTAGCGTGCCGGGCGGCTTGGCTGCCAATGGGTCGAAAACGCTGAGCGTGGTTGTCATCCCCACCACCACAACGGGCAATGCGATCACCTTGGTTGTCGCAACCACTGGGCAAGAGCCGAATGTGTCTAATAACACTCAAACCTTAAATTTGAGCGGCTCACGCTTGCTTATGCCCATCCTAACTTGGTTGCTCAGGCTTGTTGGCAATTAACCTTGCCAGCGAACATATTGTGAGTCATTAAAAAAGGGTTGGGGCGACTGAGATCAGTCGCCCCAACCCTTTTTTAATGAGGCTTATCCGACAAATAAAATGATCGAACCTGTATGTTTAATACCAACCGCATGATCAAAGTGGATTTTAATCGCATCTATTTTGCGGGTCATTCCGAATACATAGACGCAGGCGCGGGCGCGGCGTCCAGCGAGGGAGAGAAACTTATTGTCTCAATGGGTCATCCCGACGCGCAGCGAGGGATCCCCGAAAATGAAATCCGGCAAATACGTCGTCAGGTCAGCCAAAGTTTTACCAAGCCAGTGTGACGCTTGTGTCGGTTTAGGTCACAGGGATCCCTCACAGTTTACCCTGAGCCTGTTGAAGGGTATCGGGATGACGCATCAAATATACACATATATCCAAGTTTCTGAGCACGAGGAACGAGGAGGAATCTTTGCGGACATTTAATCATCGGGCCGATTTTCGGCAAAGACCCCTCGCTGCGCTTCGGGGTGACAAGCTAGTTTCTCCCCCTTGCTGGACGCCGCGCCCTCCCCTGCGTCTATATATTCGAGGGGACGGGCGCTCCACTTTGAAAAAGCACAACGGCCCGCGAGAAACTCTCGCGGGCCGTTGTGTTAGCTAGCTACGATATTCTCGATCTGAGAATTATTTGGACAACTTAGGTTCAACAGGAGTAAGAACACCTTTCTTAAATTCATAGAACGTAAATGAATTAGTTGTTGGATCCCCATTGGAATCGAAAGAAAGTTTACCTACAACTGTATTTAGATCTTTAGTCTCAATCATTGTTTTTCTTATAATATCTCGATCTTTAGCACAAACCGCTTTAAGCGCATTTAATGTCACTTCAGCAGCGGCATAACCATATTTAGCATATACCTCAAAATCTTTTTCTGAGATACCAAAGCGGTTGGCAAAATCTTTCTCGAATTGTTGCCCTTCTGGTGGTAGCAATTTGCTGTCTAACACGCCTGCCGTTGCTAAAACACCTTCAGAGGCATCTGCCCCAGCAGCATTTGCAAATGCAGGTCCAGCAATACCATCTGGTCCCATAAAAATGGCTTTAATACCAGATGCGCGAATATCCTTTAATAGTTGTCCAGCATTATTATCAGTAATACCACCATAGAATATTGCATCTGGTTCAGTTGCCTTAATCTTTACAGCTATAGCCTTATAGTCTTTAGCCTTTCCATCGATCCCAATACGTCCTAAAACTTTTAATCCTATCTTTTCAGCAGTTCTAGCTACGGTATCAGCTACACCCTTTCCATACGTTTCTGTGTCATCTAAAATGTAAATTTTTTTTGCTCCAAGACCTTTCATCCATTGTGCATTTAATTGACCTTGAAGCCCGTCTACCGGGACAACACGCATGTAATTTCGGATGCCATTAGGATAATACTTATCAGGCTCACCGGGACCACTATCATCTGATTTAAGGGTCAGACCATCAGCTGTATTTGCAGGGCTAATCATTGCCATTTTTGCTTGATTTAGGATAGGGATGGATACTTTTGCCGCACCTGAGTTCAAGGTTCCAATGTAAACCATAGCATCTTTATCTGCAATTGCCTTAGTCGCATTAGCTTGCTCGGTCGCGGCATCCCACTTCCCGGAAGCTGCTGTACTGTCGTCTAGTTTTACAAAATCAATTTTAAACTTATCATTACAAATTAAACCTTGTTTGGTTTTTTGTTCAATCGCTACACCAATGGCGTTGTTGATTTGGTCCGAGCTGCTCTTCGATGACCCTTGGAGCGGGAAGCTTGAGTAGATGCGGATGGTTTCTGGGCCGGCTGGAGCAGCAGTTGGCTTTGGCGCTTCAGTTGGCTTTGGGGCCGCGGTTGGCGCTGGGGCTGTGGCTGTCTCTTATACAAATCTGACGCTGCCGACGAAAGCATTGGGGTAGAGCTCGGGGGTCTGGGCTTGGGTT
>JAHBAL020000109.1 GCA_018500105.2 Anaerolineae bacterium | reverse complement strand
GCCGGACGGGTTTACCCTCCGGCGAACGCGCCTATTGAGCAACGATGGGCGGGGGTAAACCCGCCGCCCTTAGTAGCGAAGCCCTATCGGGCTTTTTTTGCAGAAGAAGGTTTTCGACTTTTGAATAGCCTTGCCATAAGACCTTGTTGTATATATATTCTCATTCTTTTGGGGTATAATGTTAAGCGAAATCTAAACCCTTTTAGAAGTTGTTTTACTCCTAAAGAGGTTTGGAGTTTTTTGTAAATTCAAACTAAACCCTTTTAGTATTTCAAAATTAAAATTCAAAGGCAACACAATGGCACACCGATACTTTTCTCGAATGATCAATTTATTCGTTTCTGTTTCATTAATGGCATCAGGGTTAATGAGTAGCGTTCGCGTTGCAAATGCGGCAGGCGAAGAAGTGCGCGGTGAGTTGGCTGGCTGGGGGCCGGGTTGGTCAATGTCGAGTAGTTTAGGCGGTACTTACGTTTATTCCAGCGGTCAAGTGAGCGTAGCCTCAGATTCGGTCAGCGAATTTAAATTTTACAAAAACTCGAGTCAGTGGTATGGCGGCGGTAGTGTAAATTTTGCTCAAATTTACACCAACTTTAGCGCTTCAACCAGCGCAAATGCCAGCTTTAATCACACGACCAACAAATATTATGTCTTTAAGTGGAATGGTGGCAATAGTGGCGTGGTTTTTCAATTTAGCAGCGCCCCAGCCAGCATTAGCGGCGTCACACGCAACCCAGCGGCCCCCAATAGCGCCGACACGACGACCATCACCGTGACGACTAGCAGTGCATTGCCGAGCGAGCAAGCGGTGTGGCTGCGCTACACCACCAACAGCTTCTCGACCTCGACGGTGGTGAAATTGACCGGTAGTGGCACGGCTTACACCACCAGCATTCCGGCTCAAAGCGCGGGCACGACAGTAATGTATTACGCCTTTACTTCTGGCAACGTGAGCAGCATCGCCGCCAGCGATGCCGACTTGATGGCGATTAACTATGACATAAACGGCGGCAGCAATTACAGCTACGTGGTGGCCTCGGCTCCTGCGCCGATCACGCCCGTAGATACCAAAGCCTTGTGGATTGGCCAAAGCGTGATTGCATGGAATGGTGCAGCGGCGACGAGCTACAAATTGCTGTATGACCCTGACGGCGGCTTGATGAACACCGCCGAATCAACGGCCTATACGGATGGGACAAGCGCCGGATTCATCAACCTAACCGCCAGCGGCACGGTGAACGGGGCCAGTTATCCCAAAAACCCAAACGCCAATGGCATGATTCAACTGAGCTTGCCGGGCGGCGTGACTGCCGACCAGATCAAGACATTGCTAAAGGGGCAAGTGGTGGTGGCGAGTTACGACGGCAGCAACACCCGTATCGCCTCGACCAAAGTGCAAATACAGGGGGTGTTGGATGCGCTATATGCCAGTGGGGCGCGGGCGCAAACGCTGGGCGTGACCTATGCCAGCGGTGCACCGACGGCCAAAGTGTGGGCGCCGACCGCCAAAAACGTGACGTTGCGACGATATGTAAACAGCAGCACCGGCACTTACACCAGCCACGCCATGACGCTTGACGGCACAAGCGGGGTATGGAGTGTGACCGGCGATTCATCATGGGACCGGCAGTATTACATGTTCGAGGTGCAAGTGTATGTGCCCTCGACCGACCAAGTGTCGAACAACTTGGTGACTGACCCGTATGCGGTTTCGCTGTCGGCAGATGGCGTGGCGGCGGGCGATGTGCGCAGCCAGTTTGTCAATTTGGACGATGCAGATTTGAAGCCGAGCGGCTGGAATAGCCTAAGCAAGCCAGCCTTGGCCGCGCCCGAAGACATCTCGATCTATGAACTGCATGTGCGCGACTTCAGCATCAACGACAGCAGCGTGAGCAGTGCGGCGCATCGCGGCACATTCAAGGCATTTAGCTACGACGGCAACGGCGGGCGTGGCTTGTCGAATGGCATGAATCACCTCAAGCAATTGCAACAAGCCGGATTGACGCATATCCATTTGCTGCCGGTGTTTGATATTGCCACCGTGACCGAGAAAGTGGGGGAGCGCACTGAGCCGAGCTTTAGCTTTAACCCAGCGACCGACCGCGCCTCTAGCGCCCCGCAAAGTGCCATTAGCACCACCCGCTACACCGACGGTTTCAATTGGGGCTACGACCCCTATCATTATGGCGTGCCCGAAGGCAGCTACGCAACCGATCCAGACGGCGTGACGCGCATTTTGGAATTTAGAGAAATGGTGCAGCGGTTGAACGAAAATGGGTTGCGGGTGGTGATGGATGTGGTGTATAACCACACGGCCTATGTCGGGCAGGTGGATAAATCGCTGCTTGATCAGGTGGTGCCCGGCTATTATTATCGCTACGACAACAGCGGCACGGTGTATAAGACCAGTTGCTGCCCGGACACAGCCAGCGAATACAGCATGATGGAAGGCTTGATGATAGACACGCTGACGCGCTGGGCTAAAGCATATAAGGTGGATGGCTTTCGCTTCGACCTGATGAACTTTCACACCAAGCAAAACATATTGAACGTGCAAACGGCGCTGAGCGGCTTGACGACGGGCGTAGACGGGGTTGACGGCAGCAAGATTTATGTGTATGGCGAAGGCTGGGATTTTGGCTCGGCGGCAACCAAGGGGTTGACGACCTGCCCGAATTGTTACGCCAAACAATACAACATGACGAACACGGGCATCGGCTTGTTTAACGACACCATTCGAGATGCGGCGCACGGCGGTTTTAGCACCGACACCACCGAAATTTACAAGCAGGGCTTCATCAACGGATTGAGCTACGATTGGAACGGGGTGTCGTATGCGAATCGGTATGCGAGCAATTTGAACACGGCGCAGGGAAATTTGCGCACCACCTTGGCGGGCAGCGGCGATTTGTTTGCGGGCGACCCGCAAGAGACGATCAACTATGTGGAAAAGCACGACAACGAGACGCTGTATGACCTGAACGTGTTTCGTTTGCCCTCAGCGACGAGTATGGCGGATCGGGTGCGGGCGCAAAATATGGGCACGAGCTTGATCGCGTTGGCGCAGGGGATTCCGTTTTTCCACGCTGGACAAGACACTTTGCGGTCAAAGTCGCTCGACCGCAACAGTTTCGAGAGCGGCGATTGGTTTAACAAGCTGGATTGGACATACGGCAGCAACAACTTTGGGCGCGGGTTGCCGCCTGAATGGGATAACAGTGGACGCTGGGGCATCATGACGCCATTGCTGAACAACACCGCGCTTGACCCGGCCAGCAGCAATATTCAAACTGCGGCGGCGCATTTGCGCGAGATGTTGCGCATTCGCAATAGCAGCAAACTGTTTCGGCTAAACACCAAGGCCGACATTACCAGCCGAGTGACGTTTTACAACAGCGACAACGCCAAGCCGGGCATGGTGGTGATGGCGCTGAATGACACGGCGGCGACGGATTTGGACGCTACCTATGAGACGATTTTGGTGTTTTTTAACGCCAACAAGATCACCCAAACCCTGACGATTGCGGGGGCGAATGGCTTCAGTATTCACCCATTGCAGCTAGATGCTACGGATGCAGACCCAATGGTGGCGGCGGCGACGTTCAACGACAGCACCGACACTTTTTCGATTCCCGCCCGCACGACGGTGGTGTTTGTGTCGAATCAGACGATCTTGCCGCAAAGCACAATAGATTGGGTAGGGAAGATGTATCCGCGTGGCAGCGTCGCCAATCAGATCAACCAAGGCGGCTTTACGCCGAGCGGGTTGGATATTTATGTGCGTGTGTATGATGCGGGTGTCACCGATGGCAGCGGACAGGGCGCTGGCATTGCGTGCTATTTGCATTGGGGCAAATATGGGACGGCGTGGGCTGATTTGCCAATGACGTATAACGTGAGCATTGGCAACGACGACGAGTATAAGGCGACGATTCCGCAAGCCACCATCAACGCTTTGGGGCCGGGCAATTATGGGTTTACGGCGTATTGTCAGCGTTCTGGCGAAGACAAGAAATGGAAGAGCGACTCCTACAATATTGACGGCAACAGTGCAGACGACGATCAAGGCGATGGGCTGATTACGATTGTGCCGACGGCAGACTCAGCGGCAGAGGCGGCGGGTAGCGTGTTTGTGCATTTGTTTGAATGGAAGTGGACCGATATTGAGAAGGAATGCACGTATTTGGGCCAAAAGGGTTACAAGGCGGTGCAGGTGTCGCCACCGATGGAGCATGTGCCGCCGATTGCGGATATGGGCGGGGCCGACCGCGATTATCCTTGGTGGGTGCGTTATCAACCTGTCACCCACGACACGAGCAAATTGACAAGCCGCAGCGGCACGCTGGCCGAGTTCCAGAGCATGGTGAACACCTGTCAAGGGCAGGGCGTGAGTATTATTGTGGACGCGGTGATTAACCACACCACGTATGTGGGCAGCGGCACAGGCACGGCGGGATCAAGCTATACCAGCTACAGCTACCCGCAATACAGCAGCAGCGATTTTCATGCGTGTGGCACATCGGGCAACGAGATCACCGATTATTCAAATCGGCGCGAAGTGCAAACGTGTGAATTGGCCGATTTGGCGGATTTGGACACGAGCAAGGCGACGGTGACGAATACGTTGCGAACGTATTTGCAGAATCTGCTGAATATAGGCGTGGCGGGGTTCCGCATTGACGCGGCCAAACACATGGCGAGCCATGAGATCGCCTCGATTGTGGGCGGGTTGACGCGCACGGGCGGGCTGCCGGTGTATGTGTTCCAAGAGGTGATTGACCAAGGCGGCGAGCCGATCAAGTCGTTTGAATATACGCCCAATGGGGATGTGACCGAGTTTAAGTTTAGCGTGAAGATGGGCAATGTGTTTAACTGTGGCGATACGCTGTCTAGCTTGCAAAACATGGAGAGCGGGTGGTTGGCGACGCGCTTTGCCCAAATCTTTGTAGACAATCATGATAACCAACGCGGGCATGGGGCTGGCGGAGCGTGTATTTTGGATCATCGGGACGGTTTTGCGAATTACAACCTTGGGAATATTTTCATGCTGGCCTATCCGTATGGACATCCGTCGGTGATGTCGAGCTATTACTGGAGCAACAATCCGAGTAGCAATACGGGCGATAGCAAAGGCCCGCCGAGCACGACGGCGCCCTATATTTCGGGCAGCGGGGCCGAGACGCGGCCTGCGTATGGAGCGGGGCAGGCCGCAGGCGCTGTGCCAGAGAATTGTTCGATTAGCAGCTACGAAGATGGCAAGTGGGTATGCGAGCATCGGCGAACGGCGATAGCGAACATGGTTGGGTTTCGGCAAGCGACGGCAGGCGAAGCGGTGACGGATTGGGTGAATGTGAGCAGCAACCATATTGCATTTGGGCGTGGGAACAAAGGCTATGTGGCGATCAATAAAACAGGGAGCGCGAACACCCGCACCTATACGACTGGGTTGAGCGCAGGCTATTATTGCGATATTACGCGCTACGATTACATCACGACGACGAACTCGTGTGTGCAAGCGGGGACGCTGACGCCTGTGTCTGTGAGTGAGTTGATCGTGGTTGAGGCGAATGGGCAAATATTGAACAAGCAGGTGGCCGCAACGGATGCGTTTGCGATTCATATTAACGCCAAGGTGGTGTTGCCGCAGATCTATATTGGGAATGGAAGCGTGACGGAGGGAAACAGCGGGACGACGAATCTGACCTTGCCTGTGACATTGAACGTGGCGAGTGGTAGCATGGTGACGGTGAGTTATGCGGTGGTTTACAGCAGTGCGACCGCGGCAGACATGAGCGGCGCGACGAGCGGGGTGGTCGAATTTGCAGCCGGACAGACGGTGGCGACGGCGACGGTGAGTGTGGTGGGCGACACACTGTATGAAGGAAACGAGACGTTTACCGTGAGCTTGAGCAGCCCAGTTAATGCGACGATCTTGGTGACGGACGCGGTTGGGACGATCACGGATGATGATGCTGCGCCCCAACTGAGCATCGCGGCGGCGAGTG
>JAHBAL020000234.1 GCA_018500105.2 Anaerolineae bacterium | reverse complement strand
CGCCAACGCCGACTTTCACGCCGACGCCCACCCCCAATCCGGCGGCTCGCATTCGCTGGCTGCCCGACCAACTGCCGCCCGACCTCAAGCCGCCCATCCATAGCCGCGAGACGATTGCCAAAGCCTACGCGGTGGCGTGGCAACAATGGGCGCTGGCCTATGAGCGTGGCTCACCGACTGGCCTCGAAGATTTTTTTAGCGACGCGGCGTTGGCGCAAGTGCGTTATGCCGTCACCAGTACGCACAATTTGGGCTGGCAGGTGTTACAAACCGACACCCTGCACACCCTACAGCTCACCTTTGCCTCTGATGATGGCACGCTGGTGGCTTTTCGAGATGTTGATTTGCCACTGCAACAGCTTGTGCGCCGCAAAAATAGCCCTGAGCAATACGCGCTCGATATGACGCACACCTTCGAGGTGGTTATGACGATTGAAGAAGGGCGCTGGCGTGTGCGATTTTTAGTGCGGCGCGGATAAAAATGACTCGTCTTTGCAACACAATTGCATCGTTGCGGAAATTGTGCAGATTTTAATAAAAATTATCATTTAATCTGTAAAACGCCTGAAGTAACAGACATGATATTTTCATTGACAAATTTGCATCTTATTCACGAATGACATTTGATGTTTTTTTTCTTATAATATCAGCCTATGAATGCATGTTGGCGTGAATATTAAGCGTAAAATAGGTTTGTTCACGCTTAAGCGTGGCACAACGGTTTATTTCCAAACATCATATCCAATACATATTCGTCATGGCATACAGCAACTATCAACGTTGGAAAACAACGCCCATCAGCGATACCGCCGCCCCATACCTGTCGGTCATTATTCCGGCCTATAACGAGGCCGAGCGTATTGTGCCAAGCATCGGCGCAATTGCCTCACACATCTGCGATCTTGGCTTCGACTGGGAACTCATCATCGCCGATGATGGCTCGAAAGACGAAACTGTCGCCTTGGTTGAAGGGCTGGGTTTGGTCAATGCGCGGGTGCTTAAGGCCCCCAAAAATGGCGGCAAGGGCAGCGCGGTCAAGCGCGGCATGTTGGCGGCACGTGGCAAGTATCGTTTATTTGCCGATGCTGACAACTCAACCCCAATCGAAGAAGTGACGCGCTTGCTGGCAAAAATAGACGGCAGCCAAACCCCGCGTTACGATATCGCCATTGGTTCGCGGGCCGCTGAGGGGGCGCAAGAAAGCAACAAATCGTTGCTGCGCCGCATTTTTAGCGGCGGGCTGCGTATGATGGTCAAGTATGTGTTGGGCATCAATGTGCGTGACACGCAATGTGGTTTCAAGCTATATACCGCCGAAGCCGCCGAACGTTTGCACAAGGCCCAAACCATGATGGGCTTTTCGTTCGACCTCGAAGTGCTGTATTTGGCGGCCAAATATGGCTACAAGGTGGCAGAAGTGGCGGTGGCATGGGTAGATGCGCCGGGATCGAAGGTTAATCCCACCAAAGAGGCCAAGCGATTTATTAAAGATATGGCGGCGATCAAGCGCAACGACTGGCGAGGTGCATATGCTGCGTAAAATGCGCGTCGGCCTTGTTTCGCCGCATCCGCCCGGCACGGGCACACTCAACGAATACGCTTTTCACTTTTTGCGCTATTTGCGCCGCAAGCCCGATGTGGGCGAAGTGATTTTGTTTTGTGATGAGTTGCCGGCTGGGCAAAAATATGAATTTGACAATCAGGGTGCGCCGGTCACGGTTGTGCCTAGCTGGTCGTTCGATGCGTGGGGCAATGCGCTGCGTTTGCGCAACGCCATCACGGCGGCCAAGCCAGATGTCTTGTTGTTCAATATTCAATTTGCCAGCTTTGGGCGCAAAAAGCCCCAGCGGCGCTTGGCTTGCTTGCGCCCATGTTTGCGCGGCTGTCGGGCATTCCCACCATCGTGTTGTTGCACAACATTATGGAGACAGTAGACCTGAAAAGCGCTGGCTTTGGCAGCAACAAAGTGATCGAATGGGGGATTCGCACTTTCGGCAAAATCGTCACTCGGCTGTTGCTACAGGCCGATGTGGTCGCGCTCACCATTCCCAAATATGTCGAATTGTTGCGCCGCGAATATGGGGCGCAAAATGTCTTGCTTGCGCCGCATGGCTCGTTTGAAGACAACGCCGTGATGCCTTCGTTCGAGCAAGGGGCTGGGCCGATCAAGATCATGACCTTCGGCAAATTTGGCACCTATAAACGGGTGGAGACGTTGATCGAGGCATTTGCCCAATTGCAAGCACCCGAACACAAGCGCCCCGCGCTCGAATTGGTGATTGCCGGAACTGACAGCCCGAATGCGGCTGGTTATTTGGCGCAGATGGCGCAACGCTATGCGCATGTGCCCAATGTGCGCTATACCGGCTATGTCTCTGAAAGCGATGTGCCGGTTATTTTTGGCGAATCATCGGTGGTGGTGTTTCCATACACCAGCACGACTGGTAGCTCTGGCGTGTTGCATCAGGCCGGCGATTATGGCAAGGCGGCGGTGCTGCCCAATATCGGCGATTTCGCCGAGGTGATCCGCGAAGAAGGCTACACAGGCGAATTTTTCCAGCCCAACGACGTGGACAGCATGGCCCAAGCCATTGCGCGGGTGATTGACAACCCCGCCAACCGCAAAGCCATTGGCATGCAAAACTATCGCGCTGCACGTGGTTTGCCGATGGAAGAAGTGGTGGATTGGTATATGTTGCATTTTGAAACGCTGCTCGATGAATATGCGAACCGTAAGGGTAAAATAGGATTGGCGAAAGCTTAAACCTCAACTAAATCGCATATCGCATCTATTGGAATCAGCATCATGCAAATTATTGAAGAAATCACCCCCGAAAAACTCACATTGCGGCTAAGCGGGCGTTTTGACGCTCATGAAACCCCGCAAGTGCGACAAAAATTTACCGAACATGCCCCGAAAAATGCGCTGATTGACTTGTCCGGCGTGACTTTTTTGGATTCAGCGGCGTTGTCTACCTTGGTGCAGGCTATGAAAAATTGTCGTGAACGTGGCGGCGAGCTAACCCTTGCCAACATGCCACAGCCTGTGCGCATTATTTTTGAATTAACTCGCTTAGATAAAGCTTTTAACATTGTCAACGCACCCGATGCCCCTTAACAACACACATGGCCCAGACTTGCAGACGAAGCATGCGACGTTAGATCATAACGATTTGCAGATGCCCGTTCGTGTGTCGGACATGCTTGACTTGGAACACGAGCTAGATGAAATGGCGCGTGATCTGGTGGATAGTCAAGATCAACTTTTGGCGCTGTATGAAATGAATCGTTCGATGCGGTCAAACGCCGATTTGAACGATTCATTGGTGACGATTGCACAATTGGCGCGCAAATTGTTGCGCGTGCATGGGGCATTTGTGGCGCTGGCAATGCCCGATCAGCCGCTCAAATTTGTGCAAGACCCGCCAAATTATGCCAAAGATGACCAATTTACGCTGTTGTGCGATTCATCACCGAATGCCACTCGCGAGTGGTTTTTGGAGCCAGAATCTCAGGCGAATACATTCGGCATCCCCATCCAAAACGGCTATTTGCGGCGTTTCGAGATTCGGCCCGATGTATGCGCGGTGTTAGGCGCACTCAACAAAATCAGCGGCAATTTCCGCTCGCCCGATATCAAGTTGGCGCGAAGTATCGCAGATCGCGCCTCATCCGCCATCGAAACCGCCTTGCTGGTGGCCGACAATATTGCCCAAGCTCGGCTGCAAACCGAAATGGCGTTGGCGCACCGCATTCAAGCTGAGTTGTTGCCCAAGACGACGGCATTGCCAGATCGGATTGCACTTGCGGTCACTTCGACCCCAGCCCGCGAGATTGGCGGCGATTTTTATGATATGCAGGCTGAGTCTGACCGGCCATTTGCATTTTATGTGGGCGATGTGTCGGGTAAAGGCACATCGGCGGCGTTGCTCATGGCCGTAACACGCACTTGTATTCGTTCGCAACATCGCTATATGTCTCACCCTGATCCGGCGCTGATTCTTGATCGGGTCAATCGTGATTTGTATGGCGATTTTACCGATGTGGGCATGTTTGTAACTGTGTTTTATGGGCAATACTTGCCCAAAACCAGCGAATTGGTTTATGCCAATTGTGGGCATTCGCCGGTGATCTATTTGCCCAGCGATGGAAACCCTCGGTTGCTGGAGGCTGACTCGCCGCCGATTGGGGTGATGGATATGACCTTTTGTAGCACCCATCAGTTGCGTTTTGCCGCAGATGACATTTTGGTGATTACCAGTGATGGCTTTAATGAAGCTGCGAATTCAGATGGCGTGATGTTTGGCATTGATCGTATGATGGCGAGCATCCAAACGAACCGTCATGCCTCTGCCCAAGAAATTGTAGATGCTTTGATTGCAGAGGTCAATACCTTTGCGCATGGCGTGCGACAAGACGACCAAACCGTTATGGTGATAAAGCACCTTTAACCCCAAAACTAATGCAGAGCAATACAGAAATCATCCTCGACCTTCCTGCACACTTTAACCAATTGGAGTTATTGCGAAATTATATTTGCAATCTGATTCAGGCGGCCCCGCTAAATTTGGATGCAGATCGTGTGAATGGGCTGGTTTATAACACCCAGCTTGCGTTCAATGAGATCGCCACCAATGTGATAGAACATGCTTATGCGGATTGGCCCAACCGCGACGATGCGCGTATGAACGTCAAAATGGCGATTCTTCAGCCGCCTCTGCGGCTTGAGATTGAGCTATTGGATACGGGTAAATCGTTTGAATATAACCCGATGCGTGAGCCAGCATTCGACGAAGTGCCTGATCGCGGTTATGGCCTATTTTTGGCGCAGCATTTGCTCGAAAAAATTGAATACACCCCCAGCCCAATCGCCAATCGTTGGCAGTTGGTAAAACATTTAACATGAATCTCAATATTCAAGAACACACCCTCAGAATTGTTGTTTTGTCGCCGGTCGGGGCGATTGACCCGTTGACTGCGCCGACTTTGCGCGAAAACTTGACCCGTTTGCTCGACGATGGGGTCACTGGCCTCATCATTGATCTTTCGCAAGTATCGTTTATGGATAGCGCCGGGATGTCGGTGCTGGTGACAGCGCTCAAGCGTGCTAGGGCTGCGGGCGGCAATGTGAAATTGGTTTGGCCCAAGAGCGACGCAGCCAAACGCATTTTGACGCTGACCAAGTTTGACCAAGTATTTGCCCTCACCAACACCGCCGACGAAGCCTTGGCAAGCTGGAAAACCGGCAAGTGAATGATGAATGATGAGTTATGAATGATGAATGATGAATGATGAATGGTTATAAGGCTCGTTATTCGTTTCTCATCATTCATCATTCATAACTCATAACTCATAACTCATAACTCATAACTCACAGAGGTAAAGATGGCTCATATATTAATTGTTGACGACTATGCAGTGACGCAACGGGTGTTGCGGGTGCAATTGCAAATGTTGGGGCATACGGCGGTGGCTGTCGGCAGCGCCGTCGAAGCCATTAAGCGGTTGCAACAAGAGACATTTGATATTGGCATTTTTGATCTGGCGATGCCCGATATGAATGGGCTAGAGTTGATGCGCCACGTGCGGGCGCAGGCGCATACGCGCACGCTGCCTGTCATTATGCTCACCGCCAGCGCCGCAGATGGCGATCGGGTTCGTGCTCAGTTGGCTGGGGTCAATCAATTTTTGACCAAACCCGTTGAGTCGCAAGAGCTAAAAACAGCCATCGGCAAATGTTTGGAGATCGTAGCCTGAATGAGCAAACTTGCATCGCCCGCTCCATCTGCGCCACAACCCGCCCGCCTCATCAACACACTCAAAAGTCGTTATTTGCAGCCAAATAGCAGCAGTTTGTTTTATCTCAGCGCTTTGGTGGTGAATATTGGCAATTATGGGTTCAATCTGTTGTTGGGCCGTTGGCTTGGCCCAGCCGCATTCTCAGACCTCAGCCTCATCATCACCTTGTTTTTGGGGTTGACCTTTGTGACTACCGGGCTGCAACAAACCGCCGCCAAATTTGCCGCCAGCTATGCTGGGCAAAATAATGCCCAAGGCATTAGCAATGTGCGGACGTGGCTGATGCGTCGGGCGTGGCTGGTGGGCGGGCTATGCTTATTGGCGCTCACTTTGGGCGCACCGGCGTGGCAAGCTTTTTTCAACACCCAATCCTCGATCTTGTTTGTGTGTTTGGGCTTAGCCATTCCGTTTTACTTTGCCCAAGGCATTGATCGCGGCATTTTGCAAGGTCAAACTCGGTTTGATCGGCTGAGTGCCAGTTATCAGGCCGAGATGTGGTCACGCTTGGTCGTGGCATTTGCGCTGGTGGCGCTAGGGTGGGGGGCGTTGGGCGGCGGCATTGGCTTGGCGCTCTCGATTTTGGCGACATGGTGGGTGGCACGGGCCGCCGGATGGCATTTGCCCGCGAGCGTCGCGCCCAGCGCCGATGAGCTAAGCCAATACAAACGTATTATTGTCGCCATTGCGTGGGCCGAAATTGGCCTCATCCTCATCAACAATAGCGATGTGCTGTTGGTCAAGCGATTTTTCGAGGCCGAGCAAGCCGGATATTACGCCGCTTTGTCGCTGATTGGGCGGGTGGTGTTTTTTGCCACCAGCGCGGCTTCGGTCACCTTGTTTGCACAGGCGGCCCAGCGCCAAGCACGTGGCGAGGCCCATCGCCCGTTGTTATGGCGCAACTTGGGGCTGGTCAGCGTCATCTCGCTGGTGATCGTGTTGGCCTGTGTCATTATGCCCAATTTTATTGTGCAAGTTTTGTTCGGCGAAGCGTATATGGCAATTGCAGGGTTGTTGTGGCAATATGCCCTTGCCACTGCCTTATTTGCCGCCAGCAATATCGTTATCAATTATCAACTCGCCTTGGGGCATCAACGTAGCGCCGTGCTATCGTTGATTGCTGGGGTGTTACAAGTGGTTTTAATCAGCTTGTTTCATGCCAGTCTCGACCAAGTGGTGTTGATTCAAATTTGTCTTATGTCCGTTTTGTTTATCGCTGTTTTAGGGTTAGAAAGCAAAAGCGCTACTCGCTAACGCCAACCCTGAACACACTTCAACCTAAAACACACCGCATAGAAGCATCATGAAAGGAGTTATTTTTACCGAATTTGTCGAAATGGTCGAAAACCAATTTGGCATCGAATTGGCCGACGAAGTCATCACCTCATCCGACCTTGCCTCTGGTGGCGCATACACCTCTGTCGGCAGCTATGATCACCGAGAAATGCTCAATTTGGTGACGAATTTGAGTGCAAAGACCAATATTCCTGTGCCAACTTTGGCGCAAGTGTTTGGCGGTTATTTGTTCGAGCGTTTTACCACACTCTATCCGCAATTTTTTGCCGATATTGACAATGCGCTCGACCTGTTAGCTTGCGTTGATAACTATATCCATATGGAAGTGCGTAAGCTGTATACGGATGCCGAATTGCCCAGAGTGATCTATGAAAATACAGCAGATGGCAAAATGCGGCTCATTTATCGTTCGGCGCGGCCTTTTGCCGATGTCGCCGAGGGCTTGATTCGCGGTTGCATCAAACACTATAACGAGCCGATTGAGGTTGCCCGCGACGAAAGCACCCCCGATGGCAAAAATGCTGTATTTATCTTAACTCGCAATGCAAGCTGAACTTGACCTGTTTAAACGCCGATTTGAGCGCGAACGCAAGGCCCGCAAAGAGGCCGAGTCGTTGCTCGAGCATAAAAGCTTAGAGCTTTATCGCGCCAATCAAATTTTGCAACAATGGGGCAATGACTTGGAGCGACGTGTCGCCGAACGCACGCAAGCCCTGCGTGAGCGTGAAGTGCAATTGGCACAAGCCCGTGACCAAGCGCTCGAAGCCTCGCGGCTGAAGTCGGAATTTTTGGCGACCATGAGCCACGAAATCCGCACGCCGATGAATGGCATTATCGGCATGTCGGAGGTGTTGTTGCATACGCCGCTGAATGCCGAACAGCGTGAATTTGCGCAAATTGTGCATCAAGAAGGCCGCGCCTTGCTCGTCATCATCAACGACATTCTCGACTTTTCAAAGATCGAGGCCGGCAAAATTGTGCTTGAACATGCGCCACTCAATATTTATCGGCTTGTCGAGCATATTAATGAGCTTTTGCGTCCGCGTGCCCAGCAAAAAAATATCGCACTGAATTGCCGCTTGTTGGCCGATGTGCCGACAACGGTGATTGGCGATGAGGTGCGACTGCGCCAAATCATTAGCAATTTGGTCTCGAATGCGATTAAATTTACGCAAGAGGGCGAGGTGAATGTCATCGTGTCGGTGAAGCACCATGACTCGCAAAATAAGCGGTTGCAGTTGCAGTTTAGCGTTGCAGACACCGGTATCGGCATTGCGCCAGAAGCGCAGAAATACCTCTTTCAGCCATTCACCCAAGCCGATGGCTCGATTACACGCAAATTTGGCGGCACGGGGCTTGGCTTAGCCATTTGCAAGCGTTTGGCCGAATTGATGGGCGGCTCGATCAGCGTCGAGAGTGAGCCAAACAAAGGCTCAACGTTTATATTTGAGGCCCCGCTCGAAGCGCCACAATCCAATTATGTGTCGCTTGGCCCAGCATTCCGCAAGTTAAATGCGTTGGTGCTTACCGAAGACGACACATTGGCCGAAAATGTGATTCGTTACTTGACCGGTTGGCATGTGTCCCATGTCATTTCTCACAATGGGGCCGAGGCGTTAAAGAAATTACGTAACGCCGATTCCGCATTCAATTTGGTGATGATTGACGACGACATGCTGAGTTTGAACCCCCACGCATTTGTGATGGCGACCCAGCGGCAGCCCGCGCTGACTTCGTTGCGCTTTGTGTTGCTGCAAAACCCAGAGAATAATGCCGAATTGCCAGCAGGGATGTTTGGCTTGGTCAAGCCGGTGCAGCAATCGAATTTGCACGACGCATTGGCAAATTTGATTATGGCACAAAATGCACTCGATGAGAGTGCCCCCGATTCGGCGACTGCGAGCGCGAAAGAAGAGGCCGTGCCTGAGAACACGCCCCAAATTTTATTGGTCGAAGACAATGTTTCGAATCAGCGGGTGGCGCTGAGTATGTTGCGGCTGCTTGGGCAAGGGGCCGCTATTGCGGTCAATGGGGCCGAGGCGGTCGAACGCATCACACGCAAAAAAGAGAAATATGCCCTTGTGTTGATGGACATGCAAATGCCCATCATGGACGGGCTACAAGCCACCGCCCTCATTCGCCAACATGAGCAAAAGACCGGCGCCCCGCGTTTGCCCATCGTGGCGCTCACCGCCAATGCCATGCTCAATGATCAAATTCGCTGCTTCGAGGCGGGTATGGATGAATACCTCAGTAAGCCGGTTGATTTAGAGGGCTTGCGTAAAGTGATGACCCAATTTAACGTGATTTGACGACAAAACGCCGCATTTTAAATGTGGCGTTTTTTTATTGTTGTTGTGTTATACCAAACTCACGATCAAGAAGGAATTTTGATGTAGGGGCAAGGCATTTGCATTTCACACATCGTCAACCCGTTAAAGCCAGCAAATGCCTTGCCCCACCTTGCTG
>JAHBAL020000345.1 GCA_018500105.2 Anaerolineae bacterium | reverse complement strand
TGCAAATCCGTCGCCAGCCGCGCACGTGAGCTGAGCGAAATGAGACAGCCGGCCACCCAACTCGGCCAGGGCTGGCCATAGGGGCCGCTCATGTCCTCCCGCAAAATGTCATGAATGGTGGCGCTGAGCGGGGTATTGAGCAAATACCGCACGACTTGGCCCATATCGCGCCCATCGCTTTTGGCCCTGCCCCAATGCTGATTAAAGCCCCAATAACCGCCCGCGCCCAACATGGCAACCCCCGCCTCGACCGTCTGACGGCAAAGCTCAAGCCCGCCCGCATTCGGCGCTTTGCTGGCCTCGGCGCTATCGCCATAGGCCAAACCATGATGAAACGGGTCTGCCGTGCCCACCACCACCGCGCCATCGGCCACAATTTGCTGCAATTCGGCGATGCCGGGTAAGAGGTGCGGACGCCCGCCCGCCAAATACGGATAACGCACGATCAGCTTTGGCACAGGCAACCCCGCCGCCCGCCGCCGCGCCGCCTCAAAATGCCATAAATGCTCGAACGAGATCATCGAAAACTCGGTTTGCCAATGGGTCAAGCCGCCCAAGCCTTCGCCTTGCGTGCCCCATGTCGGCTCTTGGGTAATGTCGGCCCCGTTCGCCACCCGCACCCGCGCCGCCTGTAGCTCATCGAATCGCGCATGAAGCACGCCGACACCCAACACGGTATGCGCCCCGCTATTCATGCAGGCATGAACTGTAGCGGCATAATGGCTGCCGCATTGGCGAATATTGAAATGCGGGAAAATGATCGCCCCCCCCGCCTTGAGCACATGCGCCAAATCCCATTGACGCCCACTGTCCAGCACCGCCGTCAACTCGGCCTCGCTCATCGCCGCGTTTTGCTGCTTGGTCAAAGTGTAAAAATCGGGTAAATCTGTTCGTAAAGACATAAGAAAATTTAAAGTTGAAAATGCAAAATGTAAAATTGCAAAAAATAATTTTCTATTTTCAATTTTACATTTTCCATTTCTACAGCCGCATCCATACGCGCATTTCGCCTTGGGCACGATTGGCCCACACGCAATAGGGCACGGCGGTGAGGGCGATTTTGCGGCGCTGCGCTGGGGCGCTGCGATAGAGCGCCGCACCCCAATCGGCATCGTCAGCCAGCCAGCCGTCGCCGCGCAGCACCGTCACACCACCCAACCAATCGGGGCGATATTCGGGTTGCAAAGCCACATCGCCCAGTGAAATACGGTCGAGCATGAGTGGGGCATTTGCATTACCCGCCTTGGCCGCCGAAATTTCTGGGTGATCAACCTGCTCGAAGGCATAGATAACCGGCCCGCGCTGCAAGGCCGCCCGCCCCAACATTTGCCGCGCATGCGGATGTGCATGAATATGCTGTACTGGCATCGCCAGCCGCAACGCCACCGTATCGCCCGTCTGCCATTCGCGGTCAATACGTAAATAGCCCTTATGAATGTTGCTCGGCACATGCTCGACCTCAGTTTGGTTAATGATCACCCGCACCGCGTCGGCATTTGCCAAATCGCACCACGCCGGAATGCGCAGATACAGCGCAAAACGCAACGCATGGGCGGGCTGCACCGTGAGCGTCATCGCGCCATCCCAAGGGTAATCGGTGCGCTGCGCCAGCCCCAATTCAACGCCAGCCACCTGAAAATGGGCCGTATTTTGGGCATACAAATGCACCCACACATCACTCGACTCATCTACCGAATAGACGTAGCCGCCAAGACTCGCCAATAGCCGCGCAATATTTGGCGGGCAACAAGCGCAATCGAACCACGCCTGCCGCCGATGCGGCCCGCGTGAGGCCAGCGGATTTTCATAAAAATACTCGGTTCCGTCGAGCGAAATGCCCGACAAAAAGCCGTTATACAACGCCTTTTCGATGATATCGGTGTATTGCCCGTCACGAGTCAAGTGGAACATGCGCTGCGCCCAAAAGATGAGGCCGATGGCGGCGCAAGTCTCGGCGTAGGCGGTGTCGTCGGGCAAGTCGTAATCGCTGGTATAGCCCTCGTTATGGGCTGATGTGCCAATGCCAGCAGTGGCGTACATGCGCTTGCTCATGAGGTGCTGCCACAGGGTTTGGCACGTTTGGCGCAATTCGGCATCGCCATTGAGCAGCGCCAAATCGGCCATCGCCGAATACAAATACACCCCACGCACGGCGTGACCGGTCACCTCGGTTTGTTGGCGCACGGGTTTGTGCGCCTGCACATATTCGTAGGTTTTGGCCCAATAATCACGCGGGTCGTGCCCGCGCCGCCGCGCCTCAAAATCATAATAATGCGGCAATTGACCGCGCTCGTCCACAAAATATTGTGCCAATTTAAGATAACGCGGCTCGCCAACATGCTGGCCCAAGCGAATGAGCGCCAATTCGATTTCGGGATGCCCGCAATAGCCACGCCATTGGCCCGCGCCGCGCCCAAATTTGCGGTCAATATGATCGGCGTAGCGTAACATGGCATTGAGCAACGTGCGTTTGCCGGTGGCGGCATGATGCGCCACCGCCGCCTCGATGAGGTGTCCGGCGCAATACAGCTCATGGTCGTCGCGCAAGTTGCTCCAGCGCAAATGCGGCTTGACGTTTTGATAATGCGAATTGAAATAGCCGTCGGCCAATTGGGCGCGGCTAATGTGGTTGGCGATGGCGTCAATTTGTCCATCCAATTCCGCGTCGTAATGCGTTGCCAATGAATAGCTGGCGGCCTCGACCCATTTCCCCACATCTGAATCCCAAAACCGATGCGGTGGATTAAATTCGTTTGGCTTCAACGCCCAGTTCCACATCCCCACCCGCCCCGTTCGGCGCATCACCTCGTGTTGGGCGGGAATGGTGACTTCGCGGTTGGTCACTTGGCGCGGCAACCAAAATTGATCGGTAAATGTGACTTGGGTAAATGGAACAGGTTTCATTTTTGATATTTTATCTTAAAGAGGAATGAGTAGTCAGTAGCCAGTAGTCAGTAGTCAGTAATGAGTAACGAGTAATAACTCATAACTCATAACTCATAACTCGTTACTCGTTACTCATTACTCATTACTCGTTAGCACTCCCTTGCCTGCGCTCAGTTACAACTTTTTTACACCCGCGTGTCATAATGCGCTTAGACATGTCGTTACGGGTGCGGCTTTTCATTTCTCATGCGCTGGTTGCCATTGTCAGCCTAATTGTGTTGACGTTGACGATCATGCTGCTGCTGACCGAATTTCAGCGTGGGTTGATGCTGCGCGAATTGAGCAATGTTGGCAATAATTTATGGCGGCTCACCCGCAACACACCCGGCCAAGCACCCGTTGACCAGCCACAAGCCTTTTTTGAGCGAGCCACCCGCATTAACCGCGACCCCAGCGTGCGAATTTTGCTACTCGATGAGCAAGGCATCGTTACTGCCGACAGCTCGCGGCTGGCAGGAGTTGACCAAATTGGCGAAAAGCTAGACCTGCAAACCCGCCCCAATTACATCGCGCCTAACCGCGATGTCGCTTCCATCGGCGAATTTCGAGACAAACTAACCAACTCACGGCGCTGGGCCTATGTCGTCTTTACCGCCAGCCAAGTGTTAAACAATCCGCCAAACACCAACGCACAAGGCTATGTCGTGATCGCACGGCAATTGCCGCAACGCTTTTTGGCGGGTCAATTTTTCGCATTTTTAGATGACGATGTGTATTGGCCCGCGTTGCAAGCCTTGTTGGCAACGTGGGTGCTGGTTGCTATTATTGCCGCGCTGGTAGCGCGTTCTATCGCCAAACCCATCCAGCACGTCACGGCGGCAGCCAACGCCATTGCCGATGGCGATTATGCGCGGCGCGTGCAAAAATCTGGCCCGTATGAGGTAAAACAACTCGCCAGCGATTTCAACCGCATGGTTGACCGCGTGCAAGATTCGCAGCGCATGGAACGCGATTTGCTCATGAATGTGTCGCACGAGCTAAAAACACCGCTCACCTCGATCAAAGGCTTTGCCCAAGCCGTAATGGATGGCACGGTGTCGGACCCCGAAACCACCCAGCATGTCGCCAAAGTGATTTATGACGAATCGGAGCGGCTAACGCGCTTGGTCAACACGCTGCTCGATTCGATGCGCATAGAAATGGGCAATGCGCCGCTTGACACAAAGCCAACGCAAGTGAACGATATTGTGCGGCTCTGTTTGGCAAAATTTGAGTTACGCGCCAAAGAATGCGGCATTACCCTGCGCCAACAATTGGCCCAATTGCCCGAAACCACCCTCGATACGGATCGTATTGCGCAGGTGCTGACCAATTTGATTGACAACGCCATTAAATTCACCCACAACGGGGGCGATATTTTGGTCAAGACGACGTTGGTGTCGCAACCCAACAGCCTCAAACCGACCGGCGACGCCATCGAAGTGTCGGTCATAGACACCGGCGAGGGCATCCCCGCCGAAGATTTGCCCCGTATTTTTGACCGCTTTTATCAAGTAGACAAAGCCCGCGCCAACACGGGCGGCACAGGCTTGGGCTTGTCTATCAGCAAGCAAATCGTCGAGGCCCACAACGGCTACATCCGCGCCCAAAGCCAAGTTGGGCGCGGCACAGAAATGACCATTTTGCTACCGATAAAAGTGTAATGGTTGGTTGGTTGGTTAATTAGTTGGTTGGTTGGTTGGTTTGTTTGTTTGTTGATTAGTTGATTGGTTGATTAGTTGATTGATTAAACGAATCAACCATTCAACCATTCAACCATTCAACCATTCAACCATTCAACCATTCAACCATTCAGCAACGCCGCGCCCATGCGAGCCAGCGCAATGTCTTCCTCTTCCGGCAGGCCGCTCACACCGACGGCTCCGACCACTTGCCCGTTGTAGATGATTGGCACGCCGCCGCCCCATGCGGTGTAACGCAAATCGCCAAAATTGGTCATCGGCCACTGTTTATTGCGCGACGATTCGCCGATGTCGCGGCTGGGCTTTTGCTCGCGGGCGGCAGTAAAAGCTTTGTTAATGGCAATCGTGAGCGAAGGCAATTTGCAGCCATCGGTGCGCAAAAACGCCAAAAGTTCGCCGTGCGCATCGGCAACGGCAATCGCCGCGCCCTTGCCCTCACGCTCTAGCTCGGCCTGAATCGCGGCAATGATGCGCTGGGCATCGCGGTGAGAAAGTTGATAGATTTGATACATCATGCAAAAAGCTGAGCTGCAATTTGCAACTCAAGCCACACAACAGATTTAAAATGTCAGTATGTCTGTCGTCTGTTTATTTAAATTGTAAACTTGTATTGATGTCACAAATTATCCTTCACCCCGCCGTTGCGGCGGCACTCGATCAACGTCGGGCCGTCGTCGCGCTCGAATCCACCGTCATTACGCATGGGCTGGCCTACCCATTTAACAAAAACACCGCCCTCGATATGGAAAACGCCGTCAGCGTTGCCGGTGCGCAACCCGCCACCATTGCCGTGCTGAGCGGGCAAATGACCGCCGGGTTGACCGAGGCGCAACTTGAGCATTTGGCGACCGCCGGCAAACGCGCCCGCAAATGCAGCGTGCGCGATCTCGGCATTGCGGTGGGATTGGGCCAAGACGGCGGCACAACCGTCGCTGCCACCATGTTTATCGCCGCCAAAGTCGGCATTGGCGTATTTGCCACCGGCGGTATTGGCGGGGTGCATCGCGGGCATCCGTTCGATGTCAGCGCCGACTTGGTTGAGCTATCGCGCACGCCGGTGACGGTGGTGTGCGCGGGCGCGAAGGCGCTGCTCGACTTGCCACTCACCTTCGAGCATCTCGAAACGCTGGGTGTACCGGTGATTGGCTATCAAACCGACGAAATTCCGGCTTTTTATTCGCGCAAAAGCGGGCTGAAGGTGGATGTCAACGCCCAGTCGGTTGACGAAATCGCCGCCATTGTGCGGGCACGGCGGGCGCTGGGGTTGCCCGGCGGCGAATTGGTGTGTGTGCCCGTGCCCGCCGACGACGAGCTACCGAGCGAAATCGCCGAGCAAGCCATTGTTGAAGCCCAAGCCTTGGCCGACGCACAAGGCATTCACGGCGCGGCCTCGACCCCATTTTTGCTCGAACAAATTGCCCGCCTAACCAACGGCGCAAGCGTTCGCGCCAACACCGCCCTGCTCATCAACAACGCCCGCGTCGCCGCCGCGCTGGCGGCGGCGAGTTTGAAGTAGAAAGTAGAAAGTGCTAAGTGCTAAGTGGAATTAGCACTTAGCACTTAGCACTTAGCACTTAGCACTTAGCACTTAGCACTTAGCACTTAGCACTTTCCGATGTCCACCCGACTCATTAGCCTATTACGCCAACACTTTGGCATTCCCAGTTTCCGCACCGGTCAACAAGAAGCGGTTGAAAGTGTGTTGGCTGGCAAAGACACGTTGGTGGTGATGCCGACCGGCAGCGGTAAATCGCTGATTTATCAATATGTGGCGGTGGTGTCCGAAGGCTTGGCCTTGGTCATCTCGCCGCTCATCGCGTTGATGAAAGATCAGGTGGATAGCCTGCAACGGCGCGGTATTCCGTCTACCTTCATCAACAGCACAGTGGCACGTGACGAGCAATTGCGCCGCATCGAAAAGATGATGGCAGGGGAATATCGGCTGGTGTATATTGCGCCTGAGCGGCTGCAAAATACGCGATTCATCGAGGCGCTCAAGCAAACTGAGGTGACGCTGCTGGCGGTGGACGAGGCGCACTGTATTTCACAATGGGGCCACGATTTCCGACCCGATTACCTCAACATTGGCAAAATGCGCGGGGCGTTGGGCAACCCCGTTACGGTGGCGCTGACGGCGACGGCGACACCGATTGTGCAAGACGACATCATCCAACAGTTGCGGCTCAAAGCGCCGCATCGGGTAGTGACTGGTTTCTCGCGCCCAAACCTCATTTTTCACAGCCGTTATGCGCCCGACACGCCGAGCAAAATGGCGATTATTCGCAAAGTGTTGGGCACAGTCAAAGGCGCGGGCATCGTTTATGTCGGCACACGCCGCGAGGCCGATGAGCTAAATTTGGCGCTTGAAGCCGATTTTGGCGTACCATCGTTTGTTTATCACGGCGGCATGGACAAAAAAGAGCGCGAAAATGTGCAAGAAACCTTTTTGCGCCACCCCAATGCGGTCATGATTGCCACCAACGCTTTCGGCATGGGCGTAGACCGTCCCGATGTGCGCTTTGTGGTGCATTACAACTTGCCCGGCACAATTGAGGCTTATTATCAAGAGGCGGGCCGCGCTGGGCGCGATGGCAAATTGGCGCAATGTATGCTGCTGTATGCGCCGCAAGACCGCAATTTGCAAGAGTGGTTTATTGAAAACGACGCGCCTTCGCAAAACGAGTTGAGCAATTTGTATCAGGCAATTGCAACGCGGGTGCAAGAAGACGGCGTTGCTAAGGTGGATGCCGATATGCTGACGCGCATTACGCATTTGTTTGAGGTGAAGGTGCGGGTCGGCATGGCACAGCTTGAACGCGGTGGCATTATTGAGCATGTCACCGAGGGCGGCTTGGGCTATCGTATTAACGAAATCACGCCCGAATTTATGAAAGCCACCCAGCAAGAAGTGCAAGCGCGACGGGTACTAAAGCGGCAACAACTGGAGAAAATGATCGAATTTGCCGAAACCAGCACCCATTGCCGGCAAAAAATGTTGATTGCGCATTTTGGTGACCGCAGCGAGATTAAACATAAGCCATGCTGTGATTATTGCATTCGAGTCGAGCGCGGTGAGCCGCACCCCGATATTCCCAAAACAACCGGCAAACGGCGCGGCGCGGGTGCAGGCACAGTCGGGGCCGATGGCATCGCCATTGACACCGTGTCGGCGACAGAATTGCTGTTTAAGGAAGGCTTGCCGATCCGCGAGGTGTGTGTGCGGCGTGGCCTCGGCACAAGCACCATTTACCAACACGCTGCGCAACTCATCACCGAAGGCCGCATTGAGTTGCGTCAGGTCATCAGCACCGAGCTTGAATCGCAAATTCGGGTGGCGATTGTATCCGTCGGCACCATCGAAAAGCTCGCCCCGATCAAGAGTTTGCTGCCCGATACCATCGAATACGGGCAAATCCGTTGCGTGGTTGCGCTGATATCGCGGGAGAGGCTTCGCTGAGCTTCGCAGCCGTGAGCCGTGAGCCTTGAGCCTTGAGCTTCGCAGCCTTGAGCCTTGAGCTTCGCAGCCTTGAGCCTTGAGCTTCGCAGCCTTGAGCCTTGAGCTTCGCAGCCTTGAGCCTTGAGCTTTTAAGAGTTTTAATGTGTAAAACTCTCGTGAACGTGAACGTGAACGTAGACGTAGACGTTCACGTTTACGTCTACGTTTGCGTCTACGTCTACGTTTACGTTCACGGCTCATGGCTCACGGCTCACGGCTCACGGCTCACGGCTCATAGCTCATGGCTCATGGCTCATGGCTCACGGCTCACGGCTCATGGCTCATGGCTCACGGCTCACGGCTCACGGCTCACGGCTCATGGCTCATGGCAATCTATAAAGCCCCTGCTCACGAATATAGTCGGCGACATCGTGGGTGACGACGTAGCGCAGGGGCAGGCGTTCGCGGGCGCGACGCTGAATGTCGTGTGAGGCCAAGTCGGTGAGCGGCGTATCTACCCATTCGATGCGCTGGCTGATACCGTGCAACTTGGCCTCTAGGTCGGCCAGATCGGGAATATAACGCGGGCGATGCGCCACGCCAAAGCGGGCAATTTCGAGCAAACGTTCGGGGCGCTGCCAACGCGGTAAATCAATGAGCGAGTCGGCCCCGATGATGAACGAAAACTCATGTTCGGGATATTTGGCCTGCAAAATCTCGAATAGGTCAACGGTATAGTGCGGCGCAGGGCGCTCAACATCCACCAAGCAGATCTCAAAACTAAGATTGCCGCCAATCGCCAGCTTGGTCATATTGATGCGATGATGGGCTTGCGAGACGCGGCTGCCTTCTTTGTGCGGCGGCTGACCGACTGGGGTAAACCACACGCTGTCTAATTTTAGTTGGGCGCGGGCTTGGTCGGCAATGACCAAATGCCCAATATGCGGCGGATCAAATGTGCCGCCCAAAATACCAATACGCATTGTAAAGGTTGCAGGTTGCAAGTTGCAGGTTGAAAATTTTCAACCTGCAACTTGCAACCTGCAATTTCATCATTTCTTCTTAAGGTTCGTTTCTAAAAAGGTAAGGAGTTCTTTCCAAGCCGTTGCAGCGGGGCCGGGCTGGGCAATGTTATCGCTGTTGAGAAAAGCATGACCAACACTCGGATAAACCGTGATCTGATTTTTAACGCCTTTGCTATCAAGTGCGGCTTTAAAGTCTCGGGCTTGTTCGGGCGATGGGGCGCGGTCTTGCTCGCCAAAGATGCCCAATACCGGCCCTTTCAACACGCCAAGCTCGTTGGGGCTGGTGACAAGACGACCATAAAATACCACCGTCACCGCATAATTGGCATTGGCGACGCCTTGCAGCAACGAGTGCCCGCCGCCAAAGCAAAAGCCCATCACGCCGATGCGTTTGGGGTCAACGTCGGGTTGTGCCGCCAAATAGTTGTAACCGGCGGTAATATCGCCCTGAATTTGATCATTTGGCGTGGATGACACCAAATAAATGGCACGCGGGATCGAGGTCGTGGTGGCATTGCGATACGCATCTACCGCCAACACCACATAGCCCTCTTTCGCCAATTTGTCGGCCTTGGCAATAATGTCGGCGTTTAGCCCATAAAACTCGTGAATCATGAGCATGGCCGGATGCGGGCCGGGCGTGCTAGGCTTGGCGACATATGCCCGTAAGGCGATACCATTGGGGCCAGCGTATGTGACATTGGTGAATTGGGCGGCGGTGCGCCCCGAAAAAAGCGCATCGTAACCAATCAATCCGACCAGCACCAACACCGCAAGCGCGATGATGCCGAGTAAAACCAGCAAAATGCGTTTAATCACTTTCATACGCGGCATTATAGTGGGCATGAGAAGCGTTAAAAGCCAAGTAACGATTTTTTAACGCTGGCTGTGTAAGATGAAAACAGGAGTCAAATGATGAAAACAACCAATATCACACACAAAGTCGGGCGGCTTAGTCTTGCCTTCTATCTGGCGTGCAGCGCATGGGCAACCAGCACTGCCGCTGCCAGCACAGAAGCGGCAACGTCGTCTTTACGATACTACACCTGCCGTTTTACCTATGGCAGTGCAGATACAACGATGACAGAATTAACTCGCAAATTTAATGTCACCGAAAACCAAATTTTGCGGGCCAACAACTGGGTCAACCCATCGCCGATTACCCAACCCGGACAAAAAATTTGCATTCCACGTTTTAATCGGCGCGAGATCAGCCTGGATTTTATCGGACTAAACGACGATAATTCAAGTGTTCAGCCTGTTGGCTGTGGCGATAGAGCGTACGCCCATACCTACCCCATCGCACCGACCAATGCGCCGATGACCGCCGCCTACAAACTCTTGCTGTCGAAACACGCCCAACATGAGCCGCCCGCTGGCGCATATAACGCGCTCTATCAGTCGCGGCTGACCCTGCGTAGCGCCAGCATTTACAATGGCACGGCCTATGTTTATCTGGTGGGGACACTACGCCTGGGTGGCACGTGCGACGCGCCACGTGTGCAAGCACAGCTCGAAAATGTAGCGTTGCAGTTTTCTAATGTCAAAAAAGCAAATATTTTTGTCAATGGCAAACCACTGGCACAGGCGCTTTCGCCAAAGTAACTTCAAACACAGCAATGCGGTGTCACTAATTACACGCTATCGAGGAACACCATGAAATGGATCGGAGAAAATCAACTGGGCGTATATGGCTTATACGCCCAGCACAATGAAAAATTCGCCATCGCGCAAGTCAAAATAGATCAAACCCTATGCGGCGAAGCTGGCGTTATCTTAAATGGGGTCAAACACTATTTTCAGTTCACGCATCACGCTGGGTTATTTAGCAAAACGACCGATATTACAGCGCACCCCACCGGCCAAAACCAAGGCCGGGTGTTGCAAAATCTATTCGACAGCGGTGAGTTGACGCTTGCCGAGGGGCGGCGCTATTGGTGGGACTATTCGGCATGGTCTGAAACAGATCGGGCATGGCTGAACGCAGATAAAAATATCTTACTACGCTATGACATGCAATCGAAAGATCAAGCCTATTTACCCATGTTGGTTACGCCACCGGACAGCACATTGGCGGCTGATTTTGCCGCCGATCTGCCGCTGCTGATGGTGCTGGGGTGGTATTTGGTTGTGCTGGAAGAAAGCAAAACGGGCACAAAAAAACTCGCCGGGCAACCCGTCATCATCGCTAATGATGACGGTAACGCGCCTGCACCTGACAAAACAACACCCGACAAGCCACAAAATATTACATTTAATCTAGTTGACGTAGGTCTAACGTTGTTAGATGTTCTGTGGTGGAGGTAATATCTGTATTCGGCGCTTGTTTGCTACGGGTGAAGTTGATCGCCTTTAATTTTCGCTACTGCGGCGGCGGCGCAAAACCACCCGTGCGCGGCGGCGGCAATTGACCATTGTTGAAAAAGCCATACGTTGCCCGCGCAATGTCGTTAATAATGGGCACAGTCGTGCTCCAATCCAGCTTATTGTCACTGCTCATCATCACCACTATTACATAATCGCCGCCCGGCGAACGCACAATGGCGGCATCGCCGTGATTGTAGTCATCCCACGATTGCCGATGAATAACGCTGGTGTTTGGCTGGGCCAAATCGAGCAGCCCGACGGCTTTATTTTGCCCGAGGGCACTCAAGATTTGCTCGCAATGGGCGCTGCTCGGCTTGCCGCCAAACACCACCGAAAAGCTGCCGGCGTTCTTGCGACATTGATCTACCGATTCGAGCAACAAGCCAATATCAATCACGGTGCTTTGGGCGTTTGGGTCGAGCGAAGGGCGCAACACTGCGCCCGCATTGCCCGGCGTCACCACAAATACAGGCGTCACTTTTTGCGCAAATGGCTGCGCCATAAACGTATTTTTTAGCCCAAGCTGGCGGAACATGTCGTTAAATTGGGCCAAACCCGCACCAAGATCGCCCTTGCCCAATTGGGTCAGCACCGCGTCGCCCGCGCCTTTGTCGTCGGTTGTTATCATCTCAAGCAAGCGACTGCGTATCTCTGGGGTGGCGGCGTCGCCCAACTGCCGATAGGTTTCGACCAGCAAGGCGATTTTGAGCCAGCCCTGCGCCGAAAACGACGTATTGCCGTTAAACACAAATTCTTGCCCGCTTTGCAAATCTTTGATATAAACGCCAACCCCATTCGATACATCGGCCTTGATAAAGCCCGCAGTGCGACTTTGCACCAATTCGGCCAAAATATTGGTCGAGGCGCGATTGGCAGACACAACATCCACCGGCAAATCTACAACGCGATTCGAGATCGAGGTAAACGCTTGCACCATTTGCTGTGTGGCAACAGACACGTCCATCATTTGCCCATCGCGGGTTTGGCTAATGCTCAGCTTAGCGGGGTCGGTTTTGGCGTCTTGCGGCGGGCGATCATATTGCTTCGAAATCGCACTCAGCACATTTTTCAGTTTGGTGTCTGAGTAGAGAAAAGGCAAATCGAGTTTTTGCGGGCTGATATTGCCCATCAGCCACGCCGGAAAGCGACCAATCCCGCGATTTTGCTCGACCATTTGATCTAACTGTAAGCGCAAAATCATGGGGTTAATGGCAAACTCGACCATTTCGGTGGTAACGGGAATGGTTTCGCCCTGATAACGCAAAATAACCGGCTGTTGAAAGACGTTGGCCGTGCGCGAGACGGCATCGCTCACACTCAAATCACCCACATTTACCCCCGCCACCGACACCCCGCTCGGCAACGTGCTTCGCGATTGGTTGAATTGGGCAAATTTGGTGGCGAGCCAGACAAACCCGGCAAAAACGCTCAGCACAAGCAAAAAGCGGATGATGGATCGCAATGTGAGTTTTTGTTTTTTCCGTGCTACAGGCTTCATTGATTGCGCAAATTTTAACAGGTACAATCAACATCGAAAAAAATCACAAGTCATTGTTAGTGAAGGCTTGTGTGGAGTTTAGTTAAAAATCATGGACGCAAAAGAAAGCAGCATTCAACTGATCAACCGATTCGATGCCTCAAAGGCCAAGGGCGTAAGCGCCGTCATCCAAATTAAGGCCAGCGGCGATGGCGGCGGAAACCACGCCATCGTCATCAAAGATGGCAAAGCTGAGGTGATTGACGGGCTTGCCGATAGCCCGAACGCCACCCTTGATGTCGCGGCCAAAGACTGGGCCGCCATCAACAGCGGCGACCTCGACCCGACGATGGCATTCATGAGCGGCAAGTTGCGCGTAGGCGGCGATATGGGCCTGATGATGCGCTTCCAGAGCATCTTCAGCGTGTAAGGCAGCGTTAAGCTGATTTTCACCACAAAGCACGCGAAGAACGCAAAGCGTTGCAGCGTAAAATCTGTCTTGGCTTCGTGTTTTTGTGTTCTTTGTGGTGAAATGTTTTTAGTACGCTTAAGACTCAAATTTGATGTAAATGAGACGAGTCGGCAACCCACCGTTAGGTTGGTGGGGTAAATTTGTAGCCGCGCCCCGGCACAGTGTGTATCCATTGCGGGCTGGCGGGATTGCGTTCGATCTTCTCGCGCAGCCGCCGCACCAATTGCGCCAAACTATCGTCGCGCACACCGACCAAAAACGCCTTATCTTCGGGCCACACCCCGCGAATGATATCGTCTTTGGTGCATAGTTGGTTCGAGTTTGCCTGAAAATAGGCCAACAAGGCCGCTTCTTTGGCGGTTAATTGCGATGTGTCGAAGGCGACCTCTGGCTTATTATGCGTGCGTTTTAGCAGCGGATGTGCCTCTAGGCCACACAAACGCACTTCATCGGCAGAAGGTTGATCCGCCCAAAACTCTTGCACCCGTAATTGCACTGCCGGATGCACGGCTAAAGCTTGCGTATTCAGTTCTCCGCCTGACGCATACGCTTCGGCAATGGCTTTTAGCAAAGACGGGTAACGCCCCGACAGCGCAATCATGGCCTCGGCAACCTCATCGGCCCATACCTGCTCACGCCGCGCCGCAAAACGCAGCACATTCCAGCGGGCATCGCTGTCGCTCAGCGCCCCTAGCCAAATGGTATTTGCATAAAGTAATTCGGCCAACTCAGAATGTGATTTAAGCGCGTGTCGCATGGACAGCACATAGGTCAGCTTGAACTTGTGCGAATCGCGCAAAGCCCGCAACGGGTTGGCGATGCTGGCGATCTCGTCGCCGAATGCATCAAACCGATCGAGCAGCAAGGTCAGGCGCGGATGCTGGGTCAAATAGGCTGCCACCGTCGCATCTAGCGCGTCAAATGGGTCGAGGCTGGTCGTGGAATTAGCTGGGTCAATGACACGGCGAATGAGGTTAAGCAAGGCGTCGCCACTGCGTTGCGCCAAGCGATTGCAATCTATCAGCAACATCGGATGCGCCGAATTTGAAATACGCTGCGCCAAAAAGCCAAGCACATTGCTTTTGCCTGCGCCGCTTAACCCCAATAATGCCACACAATCGCCCGCCCGCGTCGCACGGGCGATCATTTGCACTTCGCGTTCGCGGTAATTTTGCGGATATTCATCCCAAGCTGACATAAGGTCAGTTATACCGCATTTTTACACCGCATTTTCAATGATGAGGGTGGCCGTGTAGAGTTGGGTTTGTGTTTTTTTGCCGACGACAGGCGTGGGGGTGAGAGAATTGAGGCGAATCACATAATTGGCGGGCATGCCCGGCTTGCCTGTGCCCGCAATGACGACTTTGTTGACACCTTTATGGGTGTTCAATGCCACATTTCTAATTCGTGCCCCTACCTGAAATCGAAACAAAATTTGGGCATTGCCAGCCGAAACGCACTGCGCTCCTTCTGGGCAGCGGTTGTCTCGGCACACTTCAATCATTGTAATTTTCAAACCCTTGTCGCGGGTCCAACCCGATTTGCCTAGGCGCACGCCAAACTCAATTTGCGAAGGCACGTTAGCATTATTCGAACGCTCGGCATCTTTTGCGTTTGCCAAATTTGCGCTCATCGTCATCGGCATAAGCGCGGCTAAACCAGTCAATGTTTTAATGAAAAGTCGTCGGTTCATAGTAGCATTGTAGTCATGCAAAAATATGCGTCAAGTGCTATAAATAATAGGGTTTGCACTCACTTCATGCAAGCATAGCGTTCAATGCGATTTCTATGTATCTCTGGCGATGTTTGCATCAAATCTAAGCAAACACTTAAAACAAGGATGAGGGATTGAGTAATGAGTAACCCACTTATTACTCGTTACTCATCACTCATCATTAACAACATGATTAAAAAACTAATGAGCGGATTCGGGGCCATGATGATGGCCGGTGCAGCATTGCTCGGCAATGCCAACCATGCGTCAGCCGCGGGGTGTCAGGGCGCGGGGTGCATGGGCCGTGACCCACAAGCGATGGGCTGCTGGCGCGATGCCAAAACGGTGGCGATTTCGCCCATTCCCGGCACGGCTGCCGCTGGATGGAACGAGGTCGTCGAGTTGCGCTATTCAAAAACCTGCGCCGCCCAATGGTCACGAGTGAGCAGCCGCCTGGGCACGACAGGCGTTTTGTATACCACTGCCTATGTGTTCGATAATCCGACCTCGACACGAGTGACGCGCTATGGCATCGCCGCCAAAACGGTATGGAGCAAAATGTGGCCCGCCGTTCATGATATCGGCCAAGCCTGCGGCAACACCGTGCTGCGAGCCGACCCCACCTACAAACCAACCCACTGCGCCACACCCTGAGGGTCAATGAGTAACGAGTAATGAGTAACGAGTAGAGACCACTCATTACTCGTTACTCGTTACTCATTACTCATTACTCGTTACTCATTAGCCATTAACCATTCGCCATGCAAGTCCGGCAGGGTAACCGATCATTTTGGCAATGTCGCCGACGACGCGGATGATGGGCACAAATGCCAGCGCCTTGAGGCGCTCAGCGAGGCTGAGGCTGGGCCATTGCGGCATAGCGACAAGACGGCGCAATGGGGTTTTAACATACAAAAATCCGGCGACAAACAGACAAAACCATAGCCAAGGGGTGATGAGCAAAGCACCCAGCACCAGCGCCGGAAAGCCAATAAGATAGGTGGCATAGCGAATCAGATGCCGTTTTAACCACAGATTGGCTTTGCCATCACCCCGCGCATACAGATAATATTGTTTGTAAAATGAGCGCAACGAGCCACGCGGGCGAAAGTAAACCAGCGCGTTGGGCGCAAACGAAAAGCCGCCGCACTGCGCCCGAATGGCAAAGTCGAAGATCAAATCTTCGCAATAGTCGAGCCACTCAGGGTAGCCATTTACCCGCGCCCACGCCGTTTTAAGAAACGCCACTGACCGCGACGACGGCAAAAATGTTTCGGGCTTGATGTCGCGCAATTCGGGCAACACCGTCGCAC
>JAHBAL020000400.1 GCA_018500105.2 Anaerolineae bacterium | reverse complement strand
AGATGTGGATAAGAGACAGGCGGTGCAAAGCGCACGCCAAATCATCTTATCCGTGCGGCAATCGCCCGCCGACGAAGAAGTCACACGCATCATTTACAACCACTTTGACCAATGCTTGTGGCTCGATACCACCCATGCTCGGCAAAATAGCGCCAGCGGTCAAGCCAACGCCGCGCCATTGCTGCTAGATGCCACAAACACGTTGCGACTGCATGTGTTTGTGGATGATTCCGTGATCGAGGTTTACGCCAACGAAGGCGTTTGTCTAAGTGGCCGCATTTACCCCACCCGCCCAGACAGTGACCATATTTCCATTTGCTGCAACCGAGGTGAGGCATTTATCAAACAATGTGTGGTATGGTCAATGGCAAACACGATTTCTGAGCAAATTTATGATGTTTCCAAATAATTTTACGTGGGGTGTTGCCACTTCATCCTATCAAATCGAAGGCGCAGTGAATGAAGACGGGCGCGGGCGCAGTATCTGGGATGATTTTTGTGACACGCCCGGCAAAATCATTGATGCCAGCAGCGGCGCGGTTGCCTGCGATCATTACCACCGCTGGCGCGACGACATCGCGCTCATCAAATCGCTCAACGCCAACGCCTATCGTTTCAGCATCGCGTGGCCGCGCGTATTGCCCAACGGCACAGGCCGCGTCGAGCAGCGCGGCTTAGATTTTTACGACAAACTGGTGGACGGCCTGCTCGAAGCCGGCATCGAGCCATATGCCACCCTTTATCATTGGGATCTGCCCAGCGATTTGCAACATCGCGGCGGTTGGGCCAATCGCGATATCGCCGAATGGTTTGCCGATTATGCCGCGCTGATGGCCCGCACGCTTGGTGATCGCGTTACCCAATGGATGACCATCAACGAGCCTTGGTGCGTGTCGTTCCTAAGCCACGAAATTGGCGAACACGCGCCCGGTCTGCGCGATGCCAAATTGGCCCGCCAAGCCGCACATCACACCCTCTTGGCGCACGGGCGTGCCATGCAAGCCGTGCGAGCCTGTGCCAGCCAGCCAGCCAAAGTCGGCATCGTGCTCAATTATGAGCCGTGTTTGCCATTTGATGCCAACAACCCCGACGATGTCGAAGCGGCGCGACTCGCCGATATTCAAGACCCGTTTCATGGCTGGTTCACCTATCCCGTTTTTCGCGGCTACTATTCACCCGAACTGATGGCGCAAAGCGGCCCTGCTGCGCCCAATATTCAGCCCGGCGACATGGCGATCATCTCGCAACGCAACGACTTTTTGGGTCTCAATAATTACACCGTTGGGCGATTTTGTCTGAAAGATGGCAAACCGGTGCGAGTGCGCAACGAAGCGGCTGAATATACCTTGATGGATTGGGAAGTTGCGCCCGAAGGCTTGCACAGCTTGCTGATGCGACTACACGCCGAGACACGCGGCCAAGTGCCGCTGTATGTCACCGAAAATGGCGCGTCATTTGCCGACCAATTGATCAGCACCGACGGCGACGCCCGCGTTCACGATGAACGCCGCACCGCCTATTTGCTCGGTCATATCGAAGCCACCCAACGCGCTATTCAAAAAGGCGCCGATGTGCGCGGCTATTTTGCATGGTCGCTAATGGATAATTTTGAATGGGCGAAGGGCTATCAACAATGGTTTGGCATTGTGCATGTAGATTACGCCACACAAAAACGCACACTCAAAGATAGCGCTCTCGCCTTCCGCACCCTAGCCAGCCGAGCACGATGAACGAACTTGACACCTATCTCGATACATTTTGGGGACTGGTCACCCGCGAAAATAACGCCGATCAGGGCACGTTGATCGGCTTGCCATACCCCTACCTCATCCCCGCCGCCGACCCAAGTAACCCCATGTTCCAAGAAATGTATTATTGGGACAGTTATTTCATTGCGCTGGGAGTGGTTAACACGCGGCATGAACAACGGGTGATTGACATCGCCGAAAACATGGCCTATCTCATCCACCGGTTTGGATTTGTGCCAAATGGCACACGCTATTATTTCACCTCGCGCAGCCAACCGCCTTTTTTTAGCCAACTGATGCGTTTGGCCTTGCCCATTGTGCAAAAAAACACGCCACAGGCTGAAACCGCTTTCTTAACGCGCATGTTGGCCGCCGCCATTCACGAACATGATGGCTTTTGGATGAATGATAAATTGCCGCCCGGCTATCGTCGCATCGTCGAAGTTGGCGATGTAGGATTCGGAATAAAGAATTATGAAGCGTCTAATTTCCAATCTCCGAACCCAATCCGCCTCAACCGCTATGGCGATATCAACGCGCTGCATATTTTGGCATCGTGCGAGTGCGGTTGGGATCACTCGGCGCGTTGTGATGGCGACCAAACCGGCAAAGAAGCGGGCGACTGGCTCAACTATTTGCCAGTTTGCCTAAACAGCATTTTGTATGTGATCGAAAACGACATCGCCGACATTTCGGCGCAACTGGGCGACACGACGCAGGCCGAACGTTGGCGGGCCATTGCCGCCACCCGCGCCCAAGCCATGCAACGCTTGTTTTGGCACGAGGCCAACGGCTTTTTCTACGACTACAACTGGGTCGAATCCCGCCTCAATTTTCACGCTTCGCTCGCCGGGTTTTACCCGTTGTGGGCAGGTTGGGCCAATGCAACCCAAGCCGAGCGAGTCGTTCGGCAATGGCTGCCACAATTTTTAGCCGAGGGCGGGCTGCTCGCCTCGCTCAGCACCTACGATAACCGCCAATGGGCCACGCCCAACGGTTGGGCGCCCTTACAATGGCTCGCCGCCACAGGGCTTGACCGTTATGGCTACCATGCCGAGGCTAACGAAGTGCGTCGCCGCTGGTGCAACACGTGCGAACATGGCTTTATGCGCGATGGCACATTGCTCGAAAAATACAATGTGATCCAGCCACATACCCCGCCCGCACACGGCGTATATGGCACAGTCAAAGGCTTTGGTTGGACAAATGGCGTTTATACTGACTTCAAACGAAAATTAACTAATTGATCTTAAATGAGAGACGAAATCATTGAGCGAATCGCCGACAAGGTGAATGCAGACATACAATCAGCAAATTGGCAACAATTTGTTAAGCAACTCAACGCCCACTATCCCACACTGTATCGTCATTTACACGCGCTATACGGCCACAGCCCCGATTTTCCTTGGCATATCGAGACGATTTTGCTCACCGCCGCCAAGATGTGGCAAGCCCGCCCAGCCGCCCTCAAGGCACTCGATGCCGAACGCGGACAACATCCAACTTGGTATCAGTCTCAGCAGCAATTGGGTGGCGTGTGTTATGTGGATTTGTTTGCGGGCAATTTGAACGGTGTGCGCGCCAAAATCCCTTATTTCAAAGAACTAGGACTGACCTATTTGCATCTGATGCCTTTATTTGACGCACCCAAAGACAACAACGATGGCGGCTATGCCGTAAGCAGTTACCGCGACGTTTATCCAACCCTCGGCAACATGCCCCAACTGATTGCCTTAGCCGACGAATTACGCGCCAACGGCATCGCTTTATGTCTCGATTTTATTTTTAATCACACCAGCAATGAGCATATTTGGGCGCAAAAAGCGCTGGCTGGCGACCCACATTACCGCGATTTTTACCTCATTTTCCCCGACCGCACCCTGCCTGACCAATACGAACGCACCCTGCGCGAAATTTTCCCCGACGAACACCCGGGTGCATTTTCGCCGTTGCCAGATATCAGTAGTCAGAAGTCAGTAGTCAGTAGTCAGACAGAGAAAGTTAGCAACTTAAATCTAAAATCTAAAATCCAAAATCCAAAATCCCTCGAGTGGGTTTGGACGACTTTTCACACATTTCAATGGGATTTGAATTATGCCAATCCGGCGGTGTTTAATGCCATGTCGGAAGAAATGTTGTTCATCGCCAATCTCGGCATCGAGATTTTGCGCATGGATGCGGTGGCGTTTATTTGGAAGCAAATGGGCACGACCTGCGAAAATTTGCCGCAAGCCCACACGCTCATCCAAGCCTTCAACGCCATGTGCCGCATCGCCGCGCCATCGCTGTTGTTCAAATCCGAAGCGATTGTGCATCCCGACGACGTGGTGAAATACATCTCAACCGACGAGTGCCAATTGAGCTATAACCCGTTGTTGATGGCGTTACTGTGGGAATCGCTCGCCACGCGCCAAGTGCGCCTGCTGCGCAAATCGCTCGAAAAGGGACGTTTTCAATTGCCCCCCAACACGGCATGGGTCAATTATGTGCGCTGCCACGACGACATTGGTTGGACATTTAGCGACGAAGACGCGGCAGAATTGGGCATCAATGGCTATGACCATCGCCGCTTTCTCAATAATTTTTACACGGCGCGGTTCCCCGGCAGCTTCGCCCAAGGGCTGCCTTTTCAAGAAAACCCCAAGACTGGCGACTGCCGCATTTCGGGCATGTGCGCCGCGTTGACGGGGCTTGAGCACTACGATGTCACAACGCGCCAACACGCCGTGTTGCGTATTTTGCTCATGCACGGTCTCACATTGGCGTTCGGCGGCGTGCCGCTCATCTATTTGGGCGATGAAATCGGCACGCGCAATGATTACAGCTTTGCCAGCGACCCGCACAAAAAGCACGACAGCCGCTGGGTGCATCGCCCACACGCCGACGAACACGCCTACGCTTTGCGCAACGATTCCACCACCAGCGCCGGGCGTATTTATCAGTCGCTCAGCCAGCTTGTGAAATTGCGCAAAAACACCCCCGCGCTTGGCGGCAACCAACGGCATTTGGTCTACACCAATAGCGACCACGTCTTGGCATTCGAGCGCAGCGCCGCTGACAGCAAGGTTGTCGTTGTTGCCAATTTCAGCGAGCACAGCCCCAGCGTGTGGCTACACGGGCATACATTGTCAGGTATGGCGCACGATCTTATTAGCGGCGATGCGGTTGATGTGGGCCGTGCGTTTACGCTCAAACCGTATCAGATGATGTGGATAGTGTCAAAAGATTGACTTTTGTAATTCTTGAGCTTCGACTAAATCAAGAAGGTAGCGATAATTGCAACTATTAAGGTCAAAATCAGGCTTGTCCATTGCCTCGAACCTAGCGTTAAATTCAGTTCGCCGTGTCGTGCGTAGGCTGGGATGGTTTAAGTTTAACAATTCAATCGTGACTTTTGCCCGTTGTTGATTTGTAGGCGTTGCATCTGGATGTGGCTTAATCTCGTGTTTATTAAAATCATAATCAAAATAACGACTAAATTCAAAATCGTCAGCGTCGGGGCGCAATAGCGCATCATCAAATTTCTCTCTTTTGAAATTTTGACAGTTAGGACAAGCCACATATAAATTTTGCCAATCAAATGCCAAATGATGAAAAACAGACTTAGGCTTAAAGTGGTCAATTGTTGAACTTGGCGTGTCGCGCAACATGTATGCGCCATCACAATATGAACAATGGTATTGTGTTTGGGCTTCCAAAATGGGCCTGATCCACTCGGACACGCGCTTGCCATTGAGTTCGGGCCAATAAAAAGTTGAACTTGGCGACTTTTCGGTTATCCGCGCCAAAAAGTTTTGTGTCCATTTTGCTTGGTTATCTAACAACTCAGATGGCGCTGGCTCCCGGTGAAAGCGTCTCATGCTTTCTCCCGCATTTTTAAACGCTGGCGTGTTTGATTAAACTTAAACGTGACCAAATTACTGATCTCCAAACTGATTTCTGCCAATCGCTGCGCAACCGGGCGTAAATCTCGCTCTATGTCTTTCTCGCCCGCCAAAACTTGATCACACAACGCCTCAAACGCGCGATATTGCCGCTCAGTATCCGGGTCAAACCGCTCGCTCAGTTCAAAAATCGCCCCCAGCACGGTTTCATAACTCTGCCCAATCTGGGCATTAAACATTTCATAGCCAGTCGTTTTGCCACCTTCTGTTTTAAGCTGAATAATATGCGCATCGAAAGCCGAACCAACCACAAATGGCGAGTGGGTCGAGGCCAGAATCTGGGCATTGGGAAATAATTTTTGCACTACCGGCAAAATCTGACGCTGCCATTTGGCGTGCAAATGAATCTCAATTTCATCCAACAACAAAATAAACGGACGATGCAAAGCCGTCGGATAATCAGGGTGGGGCGGCAGACGATCTAGCCGCATTAATAGATCTGCCAAAAAACTAGCAATTGATTTTAGCCCGTCCGGTAACAAATCGAGTTCAATTGACCTTTCTCCTTGCTTTACCTTGACCTGAATCGGATCAATACTCACCTCAAAACTCACCAAAATATCGGTGATGTCGCTCATGGCGTTGTTGATGCGACCGATTGCGGCGATCTGCTGGTTTCTTTTTACCTCGTCCCTTTGGTAGTGATAACTTGCCTCTTTAAAATATGTGTTAGCAATCCATTGAGCTAATTGTTTCGTGCTGCCAGTTTTGACAAATGACAAACTATTTTCAATCGGGGATTCAGGCAGATCTTGAATTGCATTCACATTATACGATTCAAGGGTTCGATAACCAGCATAAGCAAAAATAGGGATAAATGCGTTTGTGCTACCAAGATTTGCTCGATACAACTTCTGAAAATTGGTAATGGCGGCTGCATTTTTAGCTACGATCCCATCCCTCTTAAAGTTATACTGAAGCAAGTGCTCCCACCCATACCTCTCAAATTCTGACACTTGTTGGAATGGATCTTTTACCTTCGCGTCACTTCTATCTTTATGCAGCATAGTCGTCTCACCATCAACCGAGACGGCCACCAAACTATCTTCTGCCCACATTCGTCGCAAAATCAGACTCAATGAGTTTATGTCAGGGCTAATACCAGCAGCAAAAACCGCGGCAAGTGCATAAAGAATGGTGCTTTTGCCGCTGCCATTCAAGCCAGTAAAAATATAAGTATCAGCACGCTTTGGGTCATTTCCCTTGGGCAAATCAATCGTAATTTCTTCAAATGGGCCAATGTGTCGAAGATAAATCTTTTCGATACGCATAACACCGATAGTTTATCGCAACTTAAAAATACCCATACGCCAACCAACCGCCATCCACATACAGCGACTGTCCGGTGATGAAGCTCGATTTATCGGACAGCAAAAATGAGACCGCATCGGCCACATCGCCGGGTTTGCACAGCCGCCCCAGCGGGATGCGTTTCTCGATGGCCTCGCGGCTGACATTACCGGCGGCGATGTTGCGCAGCGTCATGTCGGTCTCAACATACGCTGGGCCAACGGCATTGACGCGAATTTGATGCTGCGCCCATTCAATTGCCAGCACCTTGGTCAACATGGCAACCCCCGCTTTGGCCGCACAATATGAGGCACGGCGCGGAAAAGCAGCCTCGGCGTTGGTGGATGAAATAAAGACCAACGCCCCACCCTCGCCTTGCGTCACCAATTGCCGCCCAACCGCTTGGGCGACATAAAATGCACCATTCAACTGAATATCAATCATGCGTTGCCAATCGTCGGCGCTACAAGCCAACGAATCTACCGGCTTGCTGATGCCGGCGCAATTCACCAACCCATCCACCCGCCCAAACGCTTGCACGGCAGCCTGCACCATCTCCCCGCATCCGTTCTGGCTGGCGATATCCACCGCACACGCCGCCGCCTGCCGACCTTGTGCCAAAATCGCTTGGGCTGTCTGCTCGGCGGCCTCAGCCCGCAAATCAGCCGCCAATACGGCGTAGCCTTCACTTGCCAACGCCTCGCACACACTTTTGCCGATGCCTGAGCCGCCGCCGGTCACGATGATGGATTTTTGCATGACTTTATTATTTTAGGGCGCTGCGCAGCACGCGCAGCCAATTGCCGCCCATGATGTTATCAATATCAAGCTGGGTATAGCCGTGTTGCACCAACACCTCGCTTATTTTGTGCAAATCGCGGATGCTGTCCAATTCATTGGGGATGCCCGTGCGGCCAAAACCGCCATCAAAGTCGCTGCCGATGCCGACGTGCTCGGCATTGCCGGTAAGCTGGCACACGTAATCAATACATCGCACCACATGATCGAGCGTGACTTCGTGCTTTTTGCCGCGTGTCCAATCGTGCTTCAAAAAGGCGTTGAACAACACCACGCCCATCACGCCGCCCCGCGCCGCCAATTGCTCGATGGCGCGGTCAGGCAAATGCCGATCGGTTGGGGTAATGCGTTGTGGGTTGCTGTGGCTGGCGATGACATGCTTGCCTTCAAAATGATCGAGCACCTGATAAACCGCCTTTTCGGCCATGTGGCTCAAATCTAAAATAGTGCCAAAACGCGCCATTTGGTCAAGCAACTCAAAGCCGATTTTGCTCAATCCACCCGGCGCACGTGTGCCGCCCGAATAGCGCGTCTCGCTCCACGCCAACCCAACAATCCGCACCCCCCGCTCGACCCAGCGCTCAAGCTCACGCGGTTCACGAATCGGGTCGGCTCCTTCCATCAAAGGCACAATGCCAATTTGTCGGCGGGTTGGCTGGGTTGAAACGACGCTGGGCTGCCATTGCGCCGCCACCGCCTCAAGGTCTTTGCGTGTGGTGACAAGGCGAATGCGTTCATCGCGGTCAGCCAACCGATAGTAATAATCGAGTTGCGCCATCCCTTGCACATGCGCCTCGGCGGCATCGCGGTAAGTGGTGGTATAGCCTTTGTCAGATGCCGCCATGCCACTCTTGGCTGGCTCAACAAAAATTGTGCCAAATGCCAGCCCCACCCGCCCGCGCATCATGTCGGGAAACCCAACAGTGCATTGTCCATTCACCTTTTCGGGAATTTCGCCTTCTTCAAGTTTGCGGGTCGTTTGCACGCCGCGCAAATAATCGCGTTTGAAGTTAATGGCGTTGTAAGCCAAATCGAGATGGGCATCAATGATGAGTGGGGTTGTCATATTTTTTTGAGCCTTGAGCCTTGGGCCGTGAGCCATGAGCCTTAAGCCTTGGGCCTTGGGCCGTGAGCCATGAGCCTTAAGCCTTGGGTCTTAGGCCGTGAGCCATGAGCCTTAAGCCTTGGGTCTTAGGCCGTGAGCAAAACTTTAAAAGATTATACTCACTATAAACAACCTCATGAGCTTGTCGAAAACCGCATCAAGGCTGTTCAAAAGTCGCCTCGTCATTCCCGCGAACGCGGGAATCTATAACCAGACAGGTATAGGTTGGCTGGGTTGCCGCAATTTTGCTCTGACACGTTG